>JANNCZ010000590.1:0-2897 GCA_031387185.1 Burkholderiales bacterium | reverse complement strand
CCGGCGCCAATACCTTGAATCGGATGCGGCGCAGGTGCGCCACCCGAGATCACCGGTGAGGCGGTGGGTTCGACCGCAAACACCTTCAACTGCGGCCAAGCTTTTTTCAACACCTGCGCACAACCAGTCAAATGGCCGCCGGTGCCGACGCCGGTGATCAGTACATCCAGTCCCTGCGGAAAGTCAGCGAGGATTTCCTGCGCGGTGGTGCGCGCATGCACCTCGATGTTGGCGGCGTTTTCAAACTGTTGCGGCATCCAGGAGTTGGGCGTCGCGGCGATCAACTCTTCAGCGCGCGCGATGCAGCCCTTCATGCCTTTTTCGCGCGGGGTCAACTCGAACGTCGCGCCGTAGGCGAGCATCAGGCGGCGCCGTTCGACCGACATGCTGTCGGGCATCACCAGCACCAGTTGGTAGCCTTTCACCGCCGCCACCATCGCGAGGCCGACGCCGGTGTTGCCCGAAGTCGGTTCGATGATGGTGCCGCCCGGTTTCAACTTGCCGCTCTTCTCTGCGTCTTCCACCATCGAGAGCGCGATGCGGTCCTTGATCGAACCGCCCGGGTTGCTGCGCTCGGACTTCACCCACACCTGGTGCGTCGCGCCAAACAGGCGGTTGATGCGGATGTGCGGCGTGTTGCCGATGGTGTCGAGGATGGTGGCGGCTTTCATGGCGGGCGTCCTGGAAGGAGAGGAGAGCGCAAGATTGTACGTGTGCAGCGCGCGCAGGAGCTTGCCAAGATCGAAGCGCTCGACGCTGGTGCCGACGACTACCTCACCAAACCGTTCGGCGTCGGTGAATTGCTGGCACGCGTGCGCGCTGCATTGCGCCACATGGCGCGACCGGCCAGCGGTCCCGCCGTGCTCACACCGGAGTGTGGGGCCCGACCCACGCCGAAGACACGCACTACCTGCGGCATCTACATGAAGCAGTTGCGCGACAAACTCGAGCGCGACCCGGTGCGGCCAAAGTACTTCATCACCGAGACCGGGGTGGGGTACCGGCTGGTGGTTGACCAGTGAGGTGAGCCGGTCTACTGGCTTCGCCAGAGGAGGATTTGCCTGAAACCGTTGGTAATGGGAGAGCTTCTTCTGGCGTTGATTGAAACCGCATCTCAATTCCTCCGGGCCCGCCGTTTAGCGTCGCGGCGCAGCGGTTATCATTCACCAAACCCGGCCCGCGAACGCGTATGACCAAAAAGCTCTACTACGGCGACAACCTGCATATTTTGCGTGGCAGCATCGCCGATGAATCGGTCGATCTGATCTATCTCGACCCGCCGTTCAACAGCAAGCGCGACTACAACCTGCTGTTCAAAACGCCCAAAGGGATGGAGAGCGACGCACAGATGGTCGCCTTTGAAGACACCTGGCATTGGGGCGGGCAGGCGCAGGACGAGTTCCGCGAGATCGAAAAATCGAACAACACCGATGTTGCCGAGATGATGCGCGCCTTGCGCGAATTCCTTGGCGAGAACGACATGATGGCCTACCTCACGATGATGGCCAATCGCTTGATCGAGCTGCACAAGGTACTAAAGCCCACCGGCAGTTTGTATTTGCATTGCGACCCGACGGCAAGCCATTACCTGAAAATCGTCATGGACAGCGTCTTCGGTAAAACGCAATTCAAGAGTGAAATTATTTGGAAACGAACCCACGCTCATGGTTCCGCCAAACGGTATGGGCCGCTTCACGACGTGATCCTTTTTTATACAAAATCGGACAAGTTCGTTTGGACCGATCTCACCGCGCCGCATGATCCGGACTATGTCGAAAAACATTTCCGGTACGTGGATGAGGCGTCGGGGCGCAAATTCCAGGCAATCAGCCTTACCGGCGCGGGTGTGAGATCAGGCGAATCGGGAAAACCGTGGCGCGGCACCGATCCCACGGCGGTCAGCCGGCACTGGGCGCTTCCTGCGGACTTGCTTGAACGAGTCGGGTTCAAGACCGGCAATACACAGGACAAACTTGACGCTCTCGACAAGGCGGGCTGGATTTACTGGCCGAAAAAGAAAAACGGCACACCGCGCCTAAAACAATTTTCCGATGAACTGCATGGCGCGGCTTTGGGGGACATTTGGACCGATATCGATCCTATATCGGCGCAAGCGGCTGAGCGTCTGGGCTACCCCACGCAAAAACCCATTGCGCTGCTCGAACGCATCATCAATGCCTCCTCCAATGAAGGTGATGTGATACTTGATCCGTTCTGTGGCTGCGGCACGGCACTGGATGCCGCGCAAAAATTGAACCGTCAGTGGATTGGTATCGACATCACGCATCTTGCTGTGTCGCTGATCGAGAAGCGATTGAAAGACCGGCACCCAGAGTTGCGCAGGAAGGGCGCGTTCGACGTCATTGGCGTGCCGCAAGACTTCGATGCTGCACGTGATTTGGCATTGCGTGACAAGCACCAGTTCCAGTTGTGGGCCTGTGCGCTCATCGGTGTTCAGCCTTATCGCGGCGGCAAGAAAGGCGCAGATCAGGGCATTGATGGCCTCGGTTTCATCGAGGTATCAAAAGACAAAACCGAGAAAGTTCTGGTGTCGGTGAAGGGCGGAGAAAATGTCGGCGCGTCGATGATTCGTGACCTCAAAGGCACGCTCGAGCGCGAGAAGGCGGCAATTGGCCTATTCGTCACGTTGACGCCGCCTACCAAACCCATGGTGACCGAAGCGGCCAGCGCCGGGCATTACGAGAGCCCGCATCATGGTGCATTCCCGAAGATTCAGATTCTTTCCATCGAGGGCTTGCTCAATGGCACTGAGCGTGCGCGCTGGCCCGACTTGAGCGCGGGTGGTCAGACCTTCAAGACTGCGAAGGCGGAGGGGAAGAAGGGCAAGCAGACTGGGTTGTTTGAGTGATCGCTCCAGCCGGCGCACTGCCGATTCT
>JANNCZ010000518.1:0-3210 GCA_031387185.1 Burkholderiales bacterium | reverse complement strand
CGCATAGCCCGACCGCAGACACCAACCCCACCCATTTATCCCGCCCGTCGTCGTACGGGTTTGGGCAGCGCAGCGGATTAACAGGGACAAACAGGTTGAGCAGGGTTTGCATGGCGGGCTCCAGTGAATCTGGCAAATGGCTCTGGCAAAAGGCGCTTTCGGATACTGTATTAAATTACACTGTATTCCCGAACAGTACATCGCCTTGGCCCGCTTGTAAAGCCTTATTTCCCGGCTTTCTTTAGCGGGCCGGCTGCCGGCTCCCCGCGCCGCCGGTTTAAAACGGCATCTTGAACCCTGGCGGCATCTGCATCCCCGACGACAGGGCCGCGCGCTTTTCTTCCGACACCTTCCCGGCCTTGCGCACCGCGTCGTTGACGGCGGCGGCGACCAGGTCTTCGAGCATGTCCTTGTCATCGGCCAGCAGCGACGGGTCAATCGCGATGCGCTTGACCGTCATTTTGCCGCTCATCTGCACTTTGACCAGGCCTGCGCCCGATTGGCCTTCGACTTCGAGGGCGGCGAGTTCTTCTTCAATCTTGCCCATCTGCTGCTGCATGCGTTCCTGCATCTGCTGGGCTTGCTTCATCAATCCGGCGAGTTGGCCTTTGTTGATCATGGTGGCTCCGGGTTCAGGGGGATTTGTGTTCTGTGGGATGCGGGTGATCGCGTTTGCCGCAGCGCGTGCATTCTGCGCAGCGTTCACGCGCCCGGCGCGTTGGACTGAATGTTGGTGACGCGCGCGCCGGTCTTGGCCATTAGCTCGCGCACGAAGGGGTCGCTCATGATGGCTTTTTCGGCTGCCTGCTGGCGCGCATCGCTCTTTTTTTCTTCGATGGCAGCAATCGACTCGCCATTGAGTGCGCCGACGGTCACCGCGAGGCGCACCGCACGGCCGAGATATTGCTCGATGGCCAAGCGCAGCCTTTCCTGCAAGGGTTTGTCTGCGGCCAGTTTTTCGGTGGCGACGCGCAGGCTGAAGACACCGTTGTCAAACGACGCCATTTCGCTCCTGGCCGCCCAGTCGCGCACGAAGCCGGTCAGTGGCAGCCGCGCGATCAGCGCCGTCCAGTTGCCATCGAAACTGCCGGTGACCGGCGCATCGGGCGCTTGCGGGCCGTCGTTTGACACGGAAGCAACCGACGGAGACGGCAAAGCTGCGGAAACCGCGGAAACTGATGCTGATGCGCCTGCGGAAACTGAAGCACTTGCAGCAACAGCAGAAACCGCCGCACCGGCGGAAACCCTTGGTGCAGGCGGATCCTGGGCCAATGATGGCCTGGAAGGCGCTCCAGGAGCGGGTCTTGGCGGCACCGGCGGCTGCGTTTTTGGCGCCACGTTTGGCACACTCGCAGGCCGCGCGCCACCGCCCTCTCCTTCAGCCGCCGGACGGAACGCCAGCATGCGCAGCAACGTCATCGTAAAGCCGGTGACTTCATCGGGCGCATACGGCAAATCGTTCTTGCCGTGAATCGCGATTTGATAATACAGTTGCGCCTCTTCCGGAGACAGCGCGCGCGCGAGGCGCAGCACATCATCGCGCTCAGGCGCGTCGTCGGCAATTGCCTGCGGAGCAGTCTGCGCCACGGCAATTTTGGAGAGCAAGGTCGCCAACTCATTGAGCGCGCCGGCGAACGACAAACTGCGCGTGAGCATGTCATCGGCAATCGCCACCAGCGCTGGTGCATCATTTGCGATCAGTGCATCGAGCACACGCACGAGGTAAGTGGTGTCAATCGTGCCGAGCATGCCACGCACGGCTTCTTCGGTCACCTGGCCCGCGCTATAGGCGATGGCCTGATCGGTCAGCGAGAGCGCATCGCGCATGCTGCCTGCAGCCCCTTGGGCGATCAGGCGCAGGCCGGGCTTCTCAAAACTGATTTTCTCTTCGGCGAGCACGTGTTCGAGGTGCGCGACGATCTGCGGCTGCGGCATCTGCTTGAGGTTGAACTGCAAACAGCGCGACAGCACCGTCACCGGAATTTTTTGCGGGTCGGTGGTGGCAAGGATGAACTTGACATGCTCGGGCGGCTCTTCGAGCGTCTTCAACATCGCGTTGAACGCGGTGTTGGTGAGCATGTGCACCTCGTCAAGCATCAGCACCTTGTAGCGCGTGCCATCGAGCTTGTACGCTGCAGAATCAAGAATCTGCTCAATTTCCTCGGTCTTGCGATTGGACGCGGCATCAAGTTCGATGTAGTCGATGAAGCGTCCCGCATCGATCGCGACGCAGGTGGAGCAGACGCCACAGGGTTTCGACGACACGCCGACTTCGCAGTTGAGCGCCTTTGCAAGGATGCGCGCAATCGTGGTCTTGCCAACGCCGCGTGTACCGGTAAACAGCCAGGCGTGGTGCAGTCGTTTCTCGTTGAGCGCGTGCGTGAGTGCCTTGACCACGTGCTCCTGCCCCACCAGGGTCTCAAACGATTTGGGGCGGTATTTGCGGGCGAGGACGAGGTAGGACATCGTGAGAGGTGCGCCGCAAATGCCGCGAGGAGAAAAAACCGTTCAGGGGAATTGCCTGGCTCACGCGTGGCCGCTTGATTTGCCTATCGCCCGGCCGGCACTATCAGACCGATCAGACCGATCAGACCGATCAGACCGCAGACCGGGCCAGTTACGCGCTAATTGCGCGCTGACAAAATACGGCTTACGAAAAATGAGGTGGCGAGCCTGAACTCCGGCACTGGAGGATTTCGGTTATGGCTGCTTCGTTCCCGACCTGACCAGATTCCCGAGCCGCCATGCGAAGGGGCCCGCCGCTGCGAATTGTAGCAGCGGGTTTGCGCGGGTCAGCGGGGCAGTGGGGCAGTGGGGCAGTGAGCCGGTGAGGCGGTAAGGCAGCCAAGCGGACTACGGCGCCACGCGCGCAACGCGCCAGCCATCACCCTCGCACGCAAACGTGATGCGGTCATGCAGCCGGTCACGCCGCCCTTGCCAGAACTCGAACGCGACCGGCATCAAGCGATAGCCGCCCCAGTGCGGCGGGCGCGGCGGGTTGGCACCGTGGCGCGCGTCAGCATCCATGAAGCGGCGCTCCAGCACCGCACGGCTGGCGATGGCTTCACTTTGCGGTGACGCCCACGCGCCGATACGCGCCTTGAGCGGGCGCGTTGCGTAGTAGGCATCGGACTCGGCAGCCGAAGTTTTTTCGATGCGCCCTTCGATGCGCACTTCGCGCTCCATCTCGACCCAATGAAACAGCAGCGC
>JANNCZ010000365.1:0-1892 GCA_031387185.1 Burkholderiales bacterium | reverse complement strand
GGCCCACCGACGATGCAATCGAAAAACTGCGCGACCAGTTTGCGCGCGAGCTCGACATCAACAAGCGCAAGACGCTTGCCGAAGCGATTCAGGCGCGCGCCTTCGAGGTCGGCACGCACGCACCCGTCGGCGAGCAGATCAACCCGGCCGCGCTCAAGAAAGGCGTGAGTGGCCTGGTGATCGGCCCCGGCAATTTCTACTGGAACATCAAGAAGTAATTGCAGAGCGCAAAAAGGGCGGGGTGACCCGCCCTTTTTTGTTGCGTAGACTACAAGCACCCCTGAATGTTCGCCTTCCTCGTCAAGCGCATTGCCGCCACCGTGCCGGTGTTGTTCATCGTCGCGGTGCTGGTGTTTTTGCTGCTGCGCCTGACACCGGGCGACCCGGCGGCAATCATCGCAGGCGATGCCGCCTCGCCCGAAAACGTCGCCAAGATTCGCGAAAACCTGGGCCTCTCCAAACCATTGCTGGTGCAGTTCGGCATTTGGTTTGGCAATGTGCTCGCGGGTGATCTGGGCGAGTCCTACTTCTTCAAGATCAAGGTCGCTGCGCTGATCATGCAGCGCATCGAGCCGACGCTGGCGCTGTCATTTTGCACCATCGTCATCGCGGTGCTGGTCGCCGTGCCGCTCGGCGTGCTCGCCGCCTGGCGTCAGGGAGGCTGGCTCGACCGCGCGTTGATGGGCTTTTCAGTGATGGGCTTTTCGATACCGGTGTTTGTGCTCGCCTACATTCTGATCTGGATCGTCTCCTTGAAACTGGGCTGGCTACCGGTGCAGGGCTACGAGCGTCTCGCGGGCGGCTTCGGGCCATTTATCCGGCATCTGATCCTGCCCTCAATCACGCTCTCGGTGATCTACATCGCGCTCATTGCCCGCGTTACGCGCGCCAGTGTGCAAGAGGTGCTCTCCGAAGACTACATCCGCACCGCGCGCGCCAAGGGCCTGCCCGAGAAGCGCGTGCTGATCAAGCATGCGCTGGCCAACGCAGCAGTACCGATCATCACGGTGATCGGCATTGGCATTGCGCTCTTGATCGGCGGCGTGGTGGTGACGGAATCGGTGTACGGCATTCCCGGCCTGGGGCGGCTCACGGTCGATGCGGTGCTGGCGCGCGATTTCCCCACAATTCAGGGCGTGATTTTGTTTTTCTCGTTTGTGTACGTGCTGATCAATTTGCTGGTCGATGTGTCGTATTTGTTTTTTGATCCGCGGATTCGCTATTGATCCGGCTGCGCCAACCGAAGCCCCATGCCTGCTCCCGCTGCCCCCATCGACACCGATGCGACGCTCTCCACCGAGAGCGCCAACATCGTCGCGCGCGTGTCGGTGTGGCAGCGGCTCGCACGCCACTGGGGCGTGCGCATTGGCGGCGTGGCGATGGGCATTTTGGTGCTCATCGCGCTCGCTGCGCCGCTGCTCGGCACTGTAGACCCCACCCTGTTTGACCCCGGCAGCCGCGATCTGCTTCCTGGCGCGAGCGGCGAGATCACCACGCTCGAAGGCGATTCAATCAAGCACAGCTTCATGATGGGCTCCGATTCATTCGGGCGCGACATCTACAGCCGCGTGATCTACGGCACCCGTGTATCGCTCATCGTCGGCCTCGCCTGCGCGCTGGTGTCGGTGCTGCTCGGCGTCATCGCGGGCCTCTCGGCCGGCTACCTGCGCTGGCTCGACATGCCCTTGATGCGCGTGATGGACGGCATCATGGCCATTCCCGGCATCCTGATCGCGATTGCACTAGTGGCTTTGTGGAAGGCGAGTTTGCTGTCGGTGATCGTCGCGATTGCGATACCCGAAATACCACGCGTGACGCGCCTGGTGCGCGCGCTGGTGCTGTCGATTCGTGAAGAGCCGTATGTCGAGGCAGCGATCTCGCTCGGCACCTCC
>JANNCZ010000405.1:0-3552 GCA_031387185.1 Burkholderiales bacterium | reverse complement strand
CGCCGTTGCGCGTGATGATCAGCGGTTCGTGGTCGTTGCACACGCGGTCCATGCTGCTGGCGAGGTTGGCGCGTGCGGTACTGTAGGTGATGGCGTTCATGGAAAGTGCCTTGAATGATATGTACAGGTTATTGTACAACTTGGCGTGATTACTGGTGTGTGGCAGGCCCGTCGATTGTGTCGCGTGATCCGCTTGCACGCCTTGTTCCCGCAAGCGGTGGAGCTTCAGGTGCTGCGGCGGTGTTCAAGCTCCCAGCCCTTGCAGGCGAAGGCGACATAACGCGGCACCGGCCTGGCTCCCCTGCCATAGGCGCTCATGGTGCGCGGGGTCATCTCCAGCGCCCGCGCTGCGGCAGCCAGCGTGAGACCGTTGCGCGGGCGCCACCGGGCGAAAATACGAGTGTTCTCATCAGTGGCGTTTTGCGCCCGGGCATCGAGCCACAATGTATCGGCCCCGATTTGAATGTCCTGATCAATCCATTCGACGGTCCAGCCGTCATCGGCCAGGGCCGCCTTCTTGAAAGCGGTCCTGGTGCGCAGTGGCGCGAGGCCGGGGGATTCATCAAAGAATTCTGCAAATCGCAGGGAGTATTTGGAGCCGTTGCGAAAAGGCACGCGCAGCACATGGCCGTCCAAAGCTTGCACCGCTTTCAACCGGGGGCGTTTCATGGATGCCATTTTTTCCACTCCTTTACAAGTTCATCGAGGTTGCCGGTGATCCATGCCATCACTTCTGCCTTCAAACCTCAGGGCCATGCGCCTCTCCGGGCACCAGTCAATTGAAAACAGCGGAAAAATCACGACGGCAGGATCACGCCCTTGCCCGGGGTTTCTCATGTAAAACTTGATCTTGATGCGGGTAACTGCCGTGACGAATTTTTTTAAGTGACCTGCCCGGAGAGCGTTGGTGGTAAAGGGTTTTCAGGGCCATGACAATCGAATTGCTAAATAACCCGCGATCGATTCTCGCCATCACACCGGATGGTCGGCGCACCACCATTGCGCCCGAGGAAGTGATCGAATGGATCGAACAGATGCGCGAGTTTGCGCATGGCTTCGGCGCTGGCGGCGATCAGCAGGTCATAAGGGCCGCGAGCGCGCCGAAGCGCGCCGGATCAAGCGGCGGCAGATTGGCGCGATAGGCCTCGAAGCCGGGAAAGGCTGAAATTCATCCGGCGTGCGCTCCGCCGAGAACCAGCATTTGTTTCGAGAACGCCAGCAAATCGCCCAATTTGTTGCGGATCACGTCTTCGACCAGCGCCAAATCAAGTGTGCGGTAATCGTGAATGGCGATATTGCGAAACCCGGTCATACGGCCAAGCCGGTCTGCAATATCCGCATCGATCAGCTTGGCGTCAGTGAGCAATGCAAAATTGTCCCGCGCCGTTTGCGGCAGTCCGAGGTTGCGCAGGCGCACCATGCGCTGCGCCATGTCGATGGTGGCTTCGCAGGCACGCTGCAGGTTGAGCAGCGCAGCGTCCTGATGGGTGTAATCGGTTTTGAAATTCGCCGCCGCAGCGTATTCCTCGCGCACCCGCGCCACGCAGCGCTCGATGATGGCCGCCTTGGCGGCGAGCACATCATCAAGCATGGACAGTCCCGCGTGCGGCGATATCTTCCATCAAGCCGCGCCGCTTGATTTGCAGGTCTTCATAGCTGCGGAAGATGAACAATTCGAAGTTGCCGGCCAGGGCGCTCGCCTTGCCCAGCAGATAGCGCCCGTCCTTGAGGATTTGCATCTGGAGCACAGTGGGCGCGCGGCGCAGATCAACCAGATCTACGGTGCGCTTGAACACCTGCTCGGCGGCCATGCGGGCATCGAACAATTGTCCAGGAGCGTAGGGCGCGACACCAAACACGGCGAGGTCGGCATCGCTATCGGCACGTGCGCGCCCGGTAGCGAGGCTGCCAAACAAAATCACTGCGTCCAGTTGGGGTAGATGCATACGCAGCGCATCGACAATGGCGCGCTGGTCGAGTGAGTCAAAGGAGAGCATGCCTGGAGCATACCGCAAGCACTGGCCGGTCAACGCCTCTGCCTGTGTCAGCGGCTCGCTGGTGCCGGTGATCGGATCACCAGGTTGGCCGGGGCGGGTTCCGGAGGTGCGAGATCGCTGGCTGCCAGTGCGACCGCCTGATTTACGACTGCCTCATCGCCAACTTCATTGGCCAGCAGCAGTG
This sequence comes from Burkholderiales bacterium, assembly GCA_031387185.1. Lineage (GTDB taxonomy): Bacteria > Pseudomonadota > Gammaproteobacteria > Burkholderiales > JAEUOS01 > CANJDH01. The sequence goes on along the minus strand of JANNCZ010000405.1, from coordinate 1,371 downwards.
CAAGCTTGGTCAGCAGCAGTGGCTCGCGCGCTGGCCCGGCGGCGTCAATCGCCTGGGCCAGCGCGTCATACAAACGCTCATTCGCTTCGTTGGACAGCGGCATGTTCACTCTCCTGCATTCTTGGCGAGCACGCGCGCGAGCGCAGAGCGCACTTTGGCCACGCTCAGTTGCCGCCAGCGCGCGCATACGTGTCCGTCCGGGCGCACCAGATAGGCGCTGCCGCTGACTGCGTCGCAGGCGTGCATCGCGGCCTTGTCACCGATCCTGCGGATATCGAGTGTGGGTTGTAAACCCTTGGTGGGAGCTATTCTTGGGGCATTCTCCTCCAGTGACAGTGAGGCAAGAAGGTCTTCTACGCCTACACCATCACCAAACACCAGCAACGTAAAACCATCGCCCACATAGTCAGTCAAATAGCTGTCATTAGCGAGCTTCACGCAAGTCAGAGGCGCGCCGGGCCGTGCGCCGCACGCGAACGCATCTTCATCGGGCGTCGTCAATGCGCTCGCCACATAGTCGTAAGGCGCGGACTGGCGCGGGTTGATCCATTGCCTGGCGAATTCTTCGGTCACCGCCAATTGCAGGGCGGCATCGCGCAGCAGTGTGTAGCCGCGTGTCGGCGGCGTCATGAAGCGCGTGCTCTTGGCGGCGTTGGCGAATACGTCGAAGGTGGCGGCGCGCCGCTCCGGCGAGTAACTGTCGAGCAGTGCGTCGGGCGCGCCACCGTGCAACACGGCGGCGAGTTTCCAGCCCAGATTGTTGGCGTCGGCCATTGACGAATTCATGCCGCGCACGCCGAAGATCGGCACCAGATGCGCGGCGTCGCCGATGAAAAACACGTTGCCGTGGCGGTACTCGTCGAGACACAGGCAGTGCGCTTTGTAAAGACGGATCCAGTCAAGCGTCCAAGGTGTGGCCTCGCCGATGACATCGAGGTGCAGTTGAATGCGCGCCTTGACGCGCGCTTCCTGCATCTCGACATCTTCATCGTCGTCCGCATCGAGCGCGTAATCGATGCGCCACATGTCGCGCGCCATCTTGTGTACCAGCACCGACTTGCCGGGATTTGACTTCGGATCAAACCAGGCGCGCCGCTCGGTGGGGTAGGTCGAGGCCATGCGAATGTCGGCGATCAGATAGCGGCCTTCGTGCGACTCGCCATTGAGCTTCAGGTGCATCAGGCGCCGCAACTCGGAGCGTGCGCCGTCGGCAGCGATGACGAAGCGCGCGCGCAGGGCGTAGACGCCTTGGGGCGTATCAATGTCAAGCTCTCCTTCGCGGTCAAGTTGCCGCACTCCCACTACTTTGCTGCGCCACCGGATTTCTACGCCCAGCGCCTGCGCGCGCTCCACCAGCAACGCCTCAAACAT
>JANNCZ010000402.1:0-2307 GCA_031387185.1 Burkholderiales bacterium | reverse complement strand
TGCCGTTGCGGCATCAAGGTGCATGTGCGCGGCGACGAGGTGCGCTACATCGAGGGCAACCCGGCGCACCCGATCAACCAGGGCGTGATTTGCGCCAAAGGCTCGGCCGGCATCATGAAGCAGGTGTCGCCGGCGCGTCTGACCAAACCTCTGTTGCGCAAGGCCGGCAGCGAGCGTGGTGCAGGCGAGTTCGAACCGATTAGTTGGGAGCGCGCCTTCGATATCCTCACCGAGCGCCTTGGCAAAATCCGCGCGACCGACCCGAAAAAATTCGCCCTCTTCACCGGCCGTGACCAGATGCAGGCGCTCACCGGCCTGTTCGCACGTCAGTTCGGCACGCCCAATTACGCCGCGCATGGCGGCTTTTGCTCGGTCAACATGGCGGCCGGCATGATCTATACGATCGGCGGCAGCTTCTGGGAATTTGGCGGCCCCGATCTCGACCACGCCAAGTTGTTTGTGATGATCGGCACCGCCGAAGACCACCACAGCAACCCGATGAAGATCGCGCTGTCGAAATTCAAGCGCAGCGGCGGGCGCTTCATTTCGATCAACCCGGTGCGCACCGGCTACTCTGCCATTGCCGATGAATGGATTCCGATCAAGCCCGGCACCGACGGCGCGCTCTTCATGGCGCTGCTGCACGAAGTCATCGCCAACGATCAGATCGATCACGCATTTTTGAAACGCAATACCAACGCGCCGCAACTGGTGGTGCTCGACGAAGGCGAGCGCGAAGGCCTGTTTGCGTTTGACCCGGTGGCCGGCCCGCCGGGCGATGGCCGCAACCCGCACAACAAGCTGGTGTACGACAACACCAGCAAGAGCATCAAGGCCGCCTACCCGGCCGGCATTGAAGAAGGCTGCGACCCGGCGCTCGACGCCCCGCCTGAAGGTCACTACACGCTCGCCGATGGCACCAAAGTCACACCCTCGTTTCAGTTGCTGCGCGACCGCGTCAAAACCTGCACGCCCGAGTGGGCCTCTGCCATCACCGGCATTCCCGCCGCACGCATCAAATCATTGGCCCGCGAACTCGGCGACACCGCCTTCAAGCAAGCCTTCGATCTGCCGATACCGTGGACCGATGCCTGGGGCAAAGAACACAACACCACGCAGGGCCGGCCAGTCGCGTTCCACGCGATGCGCGGCCTGGCGGCGCATTCGAATGGTTTTCAAACCGTGCGCGCGCTGGCCATCTTGATGAGCCTGCTCGGCACGATCGACCGCCCCGGCGGCTTTAGACACAAGGCGCCCTACCCGCGCCACATCGTGCCCAACTACCGCGCCTTCAATGACCCGGCGATGATCAAGCCGAACACGCCGCTCAACGCCGCGCCGCTGGGCTTTCCCGCTGGGCCGGACGAGCTGGCCATCAACCCGGACGGCTCGCCGATTCGCATTGACCACGCGTTCTCGTGGGAGCATCCGCTCTCGGCGCACGGCATGATGCACAACGTCATCACCAACGCCGTCAAGGGCGACCCGTATCGCCTCGATACGCTGATGATCTTCATGGCCAACATGGCGTGGAACTCGACCATGAACACCATGGCCGTGCGCGAGATGCTCAACCGCAAGGTGGCACCCGGAGACAAAGGCGTTGCCGAAGGAGGCGCCACGGTGGGCGAGCACGTCATCCCCTTCATCGTAGTGTGCGACGCGTTCCAGAGCGAGATGGTGGCCTTCGCCGACCTGGTGCTGCCCGACACCACCTATCTTGAGCGGCACGACGTGATGAGCATGCTCGACCGGCCGATTTCCGAATTCGACGGCCCGGTCGACTCCGTGCGCATCCCGGTAGTCAAGCCATTGGGCGAATGCAAGCCGTTCCAGGAAGTGCTGATCGAGCTGGCCGGGCGCCTCAAGTTCCCCGCCTTCACCACCGCCGAAGGCGCGCGCAAATTCAGCGGCTACCCCGACTTCATCACCAACTTTGAAGCGCAGCCCGGCATCGGCTTTTTGATGGGCTGGCGCGGCAAGGACGGCACTGAGCATCTGCGCGGCGCACCCAACCCCAAGCAATGGGAGATGTACGAAAAGAACAATTGCGTGTTCCAGTACCACATGCCCGAAACCTCGAACTACATGCGCAACTGGAACCGCGCGTATCTGGATTTCGCCAAAGACAAAGGCTGGCGCCAGCGCAACGACCCGGTGCAACTGGTGCTCTATTCCGACACCCTGCAAACCTTCCGCCTCGCCGCGCAAGGCAAGACCGCGGGCCGCCAGCCGCCCGAGCATTTGCGCGAACGCATCAACACCTACTTCGACCCGCTGCCCTTCTGGTACCCGCCGCTCGAAGAC
>JANNCZ010000311.1:0-2327 GCA_031387185.1 Burkholderiales bacterium | reverse complement strand
CCTGCATTGGCCAACGAGGTGGCCGCTGACGATGCGCGCGCCATCCGCACCATCATTGAGGCGCAACTGGATGCCTTTGCCAGGGACGATGCTGACAAAGCCTTCTCCTATGCCGCGCCATCGATCCAGACCCTGTTCGGCAGTCCCGGCAACTTCATGCGCATGGTGCGCACCGGCTACCCGGTGGTCTACCGTCCGGCGTCGGTCGTGTTTCTCAAACCTGAAGGGTTGGTCGATGGTGTGCTGCAGGCGGTGCAGATGAGCGATGCGGCAGGTCAAGTGTGGATGGCGTATTACCGGATGGAGCGGCAGCAGGACAAGACCTGGCGCATCGGCGGCTGCCAGGTAGAACGCAGCGCGGGGCGGGTGACCTGATGCGGGCATCGTCTGGTCATCAGCACGCCCGCAGATCGATCTTCAACTCGTCAATGATGCGGAAGCGCCAGCGCGGCGGACGCACTGCCGGCCCGGCGCGCTCGAAGCGTGGAAAGCGCGCCAGCAGCCGGCCAAAAGCGAGCGAGGCTTCCATCCGCGCCACAGCGTTGCCGGCGCAGAAGTGGATGCCGTGCCCGAAGGCAATATGGCGGTTCGGATTGCGCGCCACGTCGAAGGCGTCCGGATCGGGAAACTGGCGCTCATCGTGGTTTGCTGCGCCGATGCCGAGATGGAAGAAGGTGCCGGCCGCGAAGCGCTCGCCGCCGATCTCGCAATCGGCTGTTGCCTTGCGGTTGCCGATCTGCAGCGGACTCTCGTAGCGCAGCATTTCTTCGATGGCGCTGCGCAGCAGCGCGGGGTCGGCCGCGAGGCGCGCCTTCTGCTCCGGAAAGCGCAACAACAGGTCAATGCCGTTGGTGATGAAGCTGGTGGTGGTGTCGTGGCCGGCATTGAGCATGAAGATGCAGTTGTGAATGATTTCATCTTCGGAGAGGCCACTGCCGCTGTCGTGCTCGCGAATCAGCATGTCGAGCACATCGGGCGCATCGTCAGGAATGCCGCGGCGGCGCTTCGCTGCAATGAGATCGCGCAGGTAGGCCTTGAAATCGAGCACGGCCTGATGGCCACCGGCGATTTGCTCAGGTGTGCGCACTGGCTCCAGGCCACCCAAAATCATCGAGGCCCAGTGCCGCAGCGGTTCGCGCTCTGCGGGTGGCACGCCAAGCAGATCGCACACCAGGTTGAGCGGAATCACGAGCGCAAATTCGCTCATCACGTCAATCACGCCGCGCGCGGCGGCGCGATCGAGCAGGGCATCGACGTTGGCAGCGACGCCCGCTTCCATGCGCCGCATCGCCTGCGCGGAGAAGAACGGCGAGAGCAAGCGCCGCACCCGCGTATGCGCAGGCGGGTCGTTGAACACCAGCGATGTGGTGTGGTGCTCGTAGAGTGGTGACTGGCCGAACTTGGGCAGGAAGTCAACGCGCTTGTCCGAGCTGAAACGCTCTGCGTCGCTGATGACAGCGCGCACATCGTCGTAGCGTGACAGGAACACCGAGCCATCGGGCTGGCGGCACCGCGGTGCAGCGTCACGCAAGCGCTGGTAGGCAGGGTAGGGATCGTTGGCGAATGCAGTGTCCGCACGGGCGAGTACAAAAGGTGTTGCCGCTGGCGCTGAGTTTGCGGGTGCTGCGGCGATGGTACGGGGTGTCATGCGCGTCTCCATGCGTTGTTCGGAGCGGTGTCATTTCAGACTCAAAGCTGGCGTGCGCTCCCTTTGTCATGCATCCACGGCAGTGTGTATGCATTCGAGCCCGGTTCTAGTCCGCTTGCGCGCTGATGGCGCGGCCTTGCGCTGCGCGTGATGCGATGACGTTCATGACAGCGCGCAACGGGTCAAGCGCAAATCGGTGGAGCGGGGCGCGCATGTGGTGGCGCAGGGTACGCATCATCCACCGGGGCGTTGCAGGGCGATGCCTTGCGCAATCAGCGCATCAATCTCGGTTTCGTCAAAGCGGGCTGCGCGCAGCACGGCGCGCGTGTGCTCGCCGAGGCGCGGTGCGGGCCGCACGGTGCGGCCGGCGGCAGGCAGATGGGGCACCTGCAACGCACCGTAGGGTGCCTGGTCTACTGTGGCGAGATAGCCCGAGTGCTGCGCTTGTTCGTCATCGCGCAGCGCGAGGTAGTCATTGATCGGGCTGACCAGCACGTCGGCAGCTTCGAGTTTCTTCACCCAATTGGCTGTGGTGTCGTGCGTGAGCGCTTCGGCGAGTACCGCGTTGATCTCCTTGAAGTGCTGTTTGCGCGCGTCGTTTTCGATGAAGCGAGGATCAGCTAGCCAGGCTTCACGATCGACGGTGCGGGCAATGCTGGCAAACATGGCAGCGCTCATG
>JANNCZ010000277.1:0-2287 GCA_031387185.1 Burkholderiales bacterium | reverse complement strand
CACCGGCATGCCCAAACCCATCGTGCATGGTCACGGCGGCAGCATCATCGAAGCCTTGAAGTCCAACGGCCTGCATCTCGACCTCCTCAAGGGCGACCGCTTCTTTTGGTATTCATCGACCAACTGGATCATCTGGAATCTGCTGGTGCACACCCTGCTCACCGGCTGCACCATCGTGCAGTACGACGGCAACCCGGGTTACCCCAACATGGACACGCTGTGGAAGCTCGCCGCAGACACCAAGACCGATGTGTTCGGTGCCAGCGCAGCCTACATTTCGCAATGTCTGAAGTCTGGCGTCAAGCCGCGTCAGTGCGGTGACATTTCGCGCATCCGCACCGTGTGTTCATCCGGCTCGCCATTGCCGGTCGAGGGCTATCAATGGGTGTACGACAACGTCAATAGCGACTTGCTGCTCGCGTCCATTTCCGGCGGCACCGACCCCGGTGCAGCGTTTGTCGGTGCCTGCCCGATACTGCCGCAATACGCCGGGGAGATGCAATGCCGCTGCCTCGGCAGCGCGGTGTATGCGTATGACGAAGCCGGCAAGGCACTGACCGATGTGGTGGGCGAGTTGGTGTGCGCGCTGCCGATGCCATCGTTCCCTCTGTACTTTTGGAACGACAAGGACGACAAGCGTTATTTCGAAAGCTATTTCGAGATGTACCCCGGCGTGTGGCGCCACGGCGACTGGCTCAAGATCACGCCGCGCGGCGGCGCGATCATCTACGGGCGCTCCGACTCCACCATCAACCGCTACGGCATCCGCATGGGCTCGGCGGAAATTTATCGCGTGGTCGAGGATGTACCCGAAGTGCTCGACAGCCTCGTTGTCGATCTTGAGTATCTTGGCAAGGAGTCCTACATGCCGTGCTTCGTGGTGTTGAAACCCGGCTTCACGCTCGACGAAGCCTTGAAAGAGCGTATCAAGGGCCGCATTCGCAAAGACCTGTCGGCGCGGCACGTGCCCAACGACGTGTTCGTCACCCCCGAAGTGCCGCGCACCCTCAACGGCAAGAAGCTCGAAGTGCCGATCAAGCGTCTGTTGCTCGGCGAGCCGCTCGGAAAAGTCGTCAACCGCGACTCTATGAGCAACCCGGGCAGCCTGGCGTGGTTTGTGGAGTTTGCGGCGAAGCGGCAAAACGGTTCTGCGTTGAAACAGCCCAGCTAGATCATCTCTGGCATACCGTCATTAACCGATCTGGGATAATCTTCGGCAACGTCAAATCGGCAGCGCGCCGGAGCCATTGCGCTGCCAGGCGCCCGCCGCCGCCGCATCGATTCCTCGTGGAGCCTGAAGTTGGCCGAAACTGAAGAGAACTACCTGTTGAAATGCTGGGAACATGGCGTCTGCCCTAGCTGCTGCAAGGTGTTTCCAGCGATGCAACGGGTTGGATCGGGAAACAAAAAGCAGGGCGGATTTTGCAGTCTTGACTGCTACACACGATTCTACGCGTTCGAAATCACCGAACGCTTTCGGCGCGCGCGTATTGCTGCAGGTGGATCAAATGATTGAAACTGCGACCTCCCCCGAACTGCTGCCTGCCAGCAGCAGCCAAGGGGAGCGGGAGATCTTTCAGACTGGGATACTCCCCTCTCAGTCACTGGAACATCTTGTGCGGGTCACCAAGGAGATCATTTCTCTGGATGATCCGATTCGCGACGACCAATTTCAGCCTGCCAGTCTGGACCTGCGTCTGGGAGCGAAGGCATTCCGGGTGCGCGCGAGTTTTCTGCCAGGCAAGGCTTGCACCGTCCAGCAAAAACTCGAAGAACTGGCCATGCATGAGATGGATATATCGAATGGCGGGGTGCTGGAGCGGGGCTGCGTGTACATCGTGCCCTTGATTGAACATCTCGCACTCAAACGCCGTACCTCGGCGCGCGGCAACCCAAAAAGTTCAACCGGGCGTCTGGATATCTTCACCCGCCTGATCACTGACTACGGCACCGAGTTTGACAGCGTGCGGGAACAGTATAGGGGTCCGCTCTACGCGGAAGTCTCGCCGCGCACGTTTAGCGTGCTGGTCAGAAAGGGTTCACGGCTTGGGCAGTTGCGGATCCGGCGCGGCAATCCTCCTGCGACAGATGAGAGCATGCGCCGCCTGCTGCAAGAACATCAGGTCGTGGAATCTACCAACGAAGAGGACATCCGCTCAGGCGTGCCGGTCACCGTTGATGTTTCTGGGGACCGCACCGGCCGTTTGATCGGCTATCGCGCAAAGAACCATGCTGGTCTCATCGACATTGACAGGGTGCGGCATTACGAAGTTGCGGATTTTTGGGA
>JANNCZ010000249.1:0-23751 GCA_031387185.1 Burkholderiales bacterium | reverse complement strand
GGAGTGCGCCGTGCGTAGCGACGCCATAGCGCCGGACTCTACAACGCCGGACTTTGCAACGACACGTACGCGGGCAAGGTATTGCTCTGCTACGCCACCGCCGCAAACGCCACGACGTGATCGACTTCAAGCCTGATACCGATCTTCTCGCCAATCGCATGATTGTGATGCGAAGGCACCAGCGCGAGCAATTCGCGCCCGCCCGCCAGCCGCAGCGTATATAAAAACTGTGCGCCGCGAAACGCCTTGCGCAGCACTTCGGCTTGCGTCACCGAAGCGTCATCGTGAATCACGTCATCCGGCCGCAGCAACACATCGACCGCGCTGCCCGGTGGCAGCAGGGCGCAACCCTCGTGGCAGGGCATCGGGATGTTGCCGGTCAGCTCATCGAGATCGACGGTGACTTCGCCGCCGCTGACCACATGCCCCGGAATGAAGACGCCCTGGCCGATGAAGTCGGCCACGAAGCGGCTCGCGGGCCGGTGATACAGGTTGTAGGCTTTGTCCCATTGCTCGATGCGGCCGTCACGCATCAGGCCCACCACATCGGCAATCGCAAACGCTTCGTGCTGGTCGTGCGTGACCATCAGTGCCGTGGTGCTGCTGGCCTTGATGAGGTCACGCAGTTCGAGGCTGAGGCGCTCACGCAACTCGGTGTCAAGACTGGAGAAGGGTTCGTCGAGCAGCAGCAAGGCAGGCTTGCGTGCGAGGGCGCGCGCGAGGGCCACGCGCTGCTGCTGGCCGCCAGAGAGTTCGTGCGGATACTGGTGCGCGAAGGCGTCGAGGCCAGTGAGCGCGAGCAGTTCTTGCACGCGCGTGGCGCTGTCACTTGCGTCGATGGCGCCGAGGCCGAACGCGATGTTGCGCGTCACCGTCAGATGCGGGAACAGTGCGTAATCCTGAAACACCATGCCGATGCCGCGCGCCTCGGGCGCGACGCTGGCCGACGGGGTGCTGATGGCGCGGCCGCCAAGCTCAATGCTGCCGCCGGTCAAGGGTTCGAACCCGGCAATCGCGCGCAGGACCGTGGTCTTGCCGCAGCCCGAAGGTCCGAGCAGGCAGCCGATCTCGCCGGGCATCAGTGCGAACGAGAGTTCGCGCACCGCCTCGACGCGGCCATAGCGCACGCTCGCCGCGCGCAGGTCGAGCAGGGCTGCCGAATTGGTCATCTAATTGAATATAATTCGCATTTGCATTTAGACATTTTACGGGTTTTTACGCCCGCTTTTGTCTCTGATTTTCTCTCTCAAACGCATGCATTCTGCCAGCGCGTCCCACAGTGCCTTCCGGCCCGCCGGCATGCCCGCTTTGTGCCTGGTTGGCGTGTTGATGCTGCCGCTTCTTGCGGTGCTGGCGCTGGCGTCGGGATGGCATGCGGGCGCGGCTGGCACCATTGGCACGAGCAATAGCAGCGGTGCAGGCATGCAGGGTGGCACCTGGGCGCATCTGCTCGACACCGGTCTCGCCGCATACACACTCAACTCGCTGCTGCTGGCGGGGTTGGTAGCACTGGGCGTGACGATGGTGGGCGTTGGCTCAGCCTGGCTCACGGTGATGTGCGAGTTCCCCGGGCGGCGCACGGTGGCGTGGCTGCTGGCGCTGCCGCTGGCGCTGCCAGCCTATGTGATCGCCTATGCCTATACCGACTTTTTGCAATTCGCCGGACCGTTGCAAAGCGGTTTGCGGGCGCTAGTCGGTGTCGATGGGCTGGACTGGAAAGCATGCGGCCTGTGGTTCCCCGAAGTGCGCTCGCTGCCGGGTGCGGCGCTGATGCTGGTGCTGGTGCTCTACCCCTACGTGTATCTGCCAGTGCGTGCCGCGTTTGCCAGCGGCGGCGCCAGCCAGTTTGAAGCGGCGCGCACGCTCGGGTTGTCGGGCGCGCAAGCCTTTGTGCGTGTGATGCTGCCGCTGGCGCGCCCGGCGATTGCGGGAGGTGTGTTGTTGGCGATGATGGAAACCTTGGCCGACTTTGGCGCGGTCTCGTACTTCGGCGTCGAGACCTTTACCACCGGTATCTACAAAGCCTGGTTCGGTCTCGGAGACAAAATGGCGGCCGCGCGGCTCGCGGTGATGTTGCTCGCGTTCACCTTGTTGATGCTGTGGCTGGAGCGCAGGCAGCGCGGCGCGGCGCGTTACGGCACGGCGGGCGCAAGTGCGGCGCGCAGCAACGCAGCGGTGTTCCGCTGGAGCGGGCTGAAGGGTTTGATCGGCATCACCCTTGGTGCTATCCCCGTGCTGCTCGGGTTTGTGTTGCCGGTGCTGATTCTGCTGCGATTGGGGTGGCGCGAAGCAGAAGTGCTCGACTGGACGCGCTTTGCCGGCTTCGCGTGGAACAGTGTGCTGGTGGCGGCGCTCGCGGCCGCGGCGGCCTTGCTCGCTGCATTGGTGATCGCTTATGCGGTGCGCCTCGATGCACGCCTCAATTGGGCTGCGCGTGCTGCGTCGCTCGGCTATGCCGTGCCAGGTGCAGTGATTGCGGTGGGTGTGCTGGTGCCGCTGGCGTTGATTGACAACAGCGTGGATGCCTTTATGCGCGAACACTTCGGCGTGCGTACCGGCTTGCTGCTCACTGGCAGCGTAGCGGCGTTGGTTTTTGCGTATGTAGTGCGTTTTCTCGCAGTCGCGTTCAACAACGTGGAGGCGGGCCTCACGCGCGTAACGCCGTCCATGGACGATGCGGCGCGCTCGGTGGGCATGTCACCCATGGCCACGCTCTGGCGCGTGCATGTGCCGGTGATCGCCAAGAGCCTTGCCGTTGCCGCGCTGCTGGTGTTTGTCGACGCGATGAAGGAATTGCCGGCCACACTCGCGGTGCGCCCGTTCAACTTCGACACCCTGGCGACCAGCGCGTACACCTTTGCCAAGGACGAGCGCCTGGGTGAAGCGGCGTGGCCGTGCCTGGCGATTGTGCTGGTGAGCGTGGTGCCGGTGCTGTTGCTTTCCAAGGTGCTGGCAGCGCGGCGCGGATCGCGTTGAGCCCCAAATTACTTTGCAGCCTGACTTGAAGACCCTTGGTGCAAGCGCATTACAGGCCTGTCACTGCTCAAAACCCTTGGTACGAGCGCCTGTTAGCCCGGCAGGCTGACACGAAAACAGGCACCACCGCCATCGCGCGCGGTGCAGGCTACGCTGCCGCCGTGCTGCCTTGCAATCGCCGCGACCAGGGCGAGACCCAAGCCGGCGCCACCTTCCGCTTCGCTCGCACCTTTCAATCGATAGAAGGGCTCGAAGATGCGTCCGCGCTCGGCCTCTGGCACGCCGGGGCCACGATCGCAGACGGTGAACTCGATTTGCCCTGCGGCCTGTTGCACATGGACCTCGATTGGCGCGGGTGCGCTGGCGACGCCGGTGGCTAATTCCGGGAGCGCCGCCTTGCCGTAGCGCTGTGCGTTCTCCAGTAAATTGCGCACCAGCCGCCGCAGCAGGCGCGGGCTGCCACGTGTGACCACTACGGTGACCACCACGCCCGCAGTGCCTAACTCGGCGCCGTTGCGCGCGCATTCTTCTGCCGCCAGCGCCGTCAGGTCTACCTCTTCAAGCGGTTCTTGCGCGGCGCCGGGTGAATCGAGGCGGCTCGCAAGCAGAATCTCTTCGATCAGTTGATCGAGTTCGCTGATGTCGCGCGCCATGCCGGCGCAGCAGCGCACGCACCCGCGCCAGCAGTTCGCGCGGCTCGAACGGTTTGGGCAGATAGTCGTCTGCACCGAGCTCGAGACCGACCACGCGATCGGTCGGATCACCCTTGGCGGTCATCATGATGACGGGTACGTCGGAAGTGGTGCGCATCTGGCGGCACACGTCGAGGCCGTCGCCATCGGGCAGCATCAGGTCCAGCAGCACCAGATCGGCGGCATGCACCTCGAGCCAGGCCAGGCCTTCGCCGGCATTTTCTGCGTGCGCGACATTGAAGCCGGCGTGGGTCAAATAGTCGACGACCATCGCCGCCAGGCGACGGTCATCTTCGATCATGAGGAGCTGCTGGGGCATCACCGGAGTGTACCGTTCGAGCTGAAGGTCACTGGTGCGACCGGCTGAGGTCATCATCCGCGCCGCTCCATGCGTTGTTTCATTTTCTCGGCAAGCTTGGCGCGCTGCGCCGGTTGCAGGGCTTCGGCGGCATCTGCCATGGCCTGCGTAATGCGCCGGGACGCGGTCTCGGCCAGTTTCAGTTCCGCGGCGCGCACCTGCTCCATCGCTGCGCGGTCAATCGCCGCCGCCGACAGCAGTTCAAGCGCCTTGGTGCGCGCCGCCTTGTGCTGGTCGCGCAGGGGCATGAGGTCCTGGAGCGCCGACTTGGCGATTGCGCCGATGCCCGCTTTCTGTTCCGCGGTTGCGTCCACGCCGGCCAGCGCGAAACTCACCATCGCATCGATGCGCTTTGTTGCCGTTTCGGGATCAAAACTGCCGTGCAGCATGCCGTGGCCGCCGCGCATGCCGGGATGGGCGTAACTGCTGCCGATATAGGATGCGCCGGCGATGACGCCAATCAGCAGGGCGCCGGCGAACAGCCCGCGAATGAAGCCGCCACGGCGGTGATGATGATGGTGATGCCTGGAGCCGCAGCGGTCGGCCTCTTGCGCGGCGTGCTCGCCGCCTGGTCGGATGTTGGAGCCGGTCGTGGCAGGGGTCAGGGTTGAAGGGGCAGGGGAAGGGGTGGGTTCGCTCATGATGATGTCCTTTGGGAGAGTCGGGGAGATTCCCGATGGCGAGCATCATCTGACGCGCCCATTGCAGCACTGTGTGCGGTGTGTAAAGTTACGTAAAGTACAGAATCTGTAAAGCGGGATTTCGGTGCACGCTGACAACTGCTCAGCGCAAGCCGGTCGCTTGACGCGAACGAAGGCGGAAACTGGTGCGTGATAGTGCTGCAGATTGGCGCACGGAGTGGAGTGACTTCGCGCCACAGTGATGCAATCTTGAGCAATACGCGAACGGGCAGAATGGCCTGGCCCCGCACTGGCTCCGTGTCGTCGAGGAAGTGCCAGTAATCGGCGGCAGCGGGTCCGCTTAGCCTGTACCATCGTGGAGGAGGAATGCCCCAAATGCCCGTACCGGTAAATCCGGCGCTTGACGCAGGCACTGACAGCGAAACGGCCCCGCAACTGTTCGCGCTGCGCGTACGCGCCGCATTCAGCGAGTCGCGTCTGGCCATTGCCCTGATTTTGCCGGTGGTCGTACTGGCCGTAGTGCTGTTGTGGGCCAAGGTCGAGCATTGGCGGCTGCTGGCCTGGGGGGGGGCTCTGGGTGGCGCCTATGGCGCGCGCCTGCTGCTGTACGCAGCCTACGCGCGTGGGGCAGCGGCCCGCAGCATGGCAAACGAGCGGCGCTATGCGGAAGCGCTGAATGTGGCGCTGGCCGTGGCGGGATTTGCCTGGAGCGCCCTCTACTGGCTAGTGTCTGCATCAATTGGTGGTGACACGGCACCCGTCACTGCTGCGGTGCTGATGGCGGTGGCGGGCGTTGCTCTAAGCGGGTTGTCAACGCTGCCAGCCGGTTACGCGGCGTTCACTACCGCCATGCTGTTGCCGACTGCAATTTTGTTGGTCGCATCGGGCAACACCAGCTATTTCGCGCTGGGTTTGACGGTTGCGCTCTACACCCTGTCAATGAATTTGCTTGCCTTGCGCTCTTGCCGCCAGTTTGAACGGCATGCTTTGCTTGACATCGCCCGGCTGGGCGCCGAAACGCGCTTCCGCGACATAGCCTCTGCCTCAGGCGACTGGTTCTGGGAAAGCGATGTCGACGGGCGCCTGACCTGGATTTCAGATTCTGTCGAACGCATCACCGGCACGCCGCCCGCCTGGTTCATTGGCCGCCGGCCGCAAGACATGGTTGGGGCGACCGAAGCGCTCGACGGATCTGCATGGGATACCCGGCGCGTGGCTCGCGAGCGGTGCGAGCCCTATCGAGATTTTCGCTACCGTTTGCGGCACCCGCACGGTGAACTGTGGATCAGCAATAGTGGCACTCCGCGCTTTGATGCGCGCGGCAATTTCCGTGGCTATCGTGGCGCGACCACCGACGTCACGGCGCGCATGTTCGCGGAACAACAGGTGCATGCCTTGCTGGACGGCATTCCTGACTGTGCGTGGATGAAAGACCTGCACGGCCGCTACGTTAGCGTCAATCGCAGCCAGGCCGAGGCGCATGGGCTGTCTGTCGCCGAGTTGATTGGCAAAAGCGTCGTGGATCTGCTGCCAGCCAGTCTGGCGGCACTTGATCAAGCGGAAGATGAAGCCGCCATGGCGGGAACGGCGACGTTGCGATTTGAGCGAATGGGCAGCCTGCGCGGCATCTGGGTCGAGATTCTGAAAACACCCGTGCGCGATGCGCTCGGTAACGTGCATGGTGTGGTGGGCATTGCACGTGACATCAGCGAACGCAAGCAAGCCGAACAAGTGCTGCGGCAGCAGAGCGAATACCTGCAAGCGGCCCAGAGCGCAGCGCATATGATTGTGCTGGATTGGGACATCACCGCCGACAAACTCAGTTTTAGTGACAACCCGGTTTGGTTGCGCGGCCCTGTCCTGCTTGACGGTAGCTCCTATCCCCTTTTTCGCGAGCAAGTGCATCCCGATGATTTGGCGGGGTTTCTGGCTGCGCGCGCGAGGGCAGTGGAGACAGCAAGGGGTGGCGCCCCAGAATTTCGTTTTGTGCGTACGGACGGTGAGGTGCTGTGGATCAAGTCGCACCAGACTGTCTATGCGGGGCTGGATGGCAAGGCGGTGCGGCTGGTTGCCGCCATGCAGGACATTACTGAGCGCAAGCGCGGGGAAATCGCGCTGGCCGAAGCGCGCGACGCCGCGCAGGCGGCCAACCGCGCCAAGTCGCAGTTTTTGGCCAACATGAGTCACGAGATACGCACGCCGATGAACGGCGTCCTCGGCATGGCCGCATTGCTGCGTGACGAATCGCTGACGCCTACCCAGCACCGCCGTGTCGAGGCGATTCGCAGTTCCGGGGACGCGTTGCTCAAAATCATTGATGACATACTCGACTTGTCGAAGATTGAGGCAGGCAAGCTGGTGCTCGACAGCGCGCCGTTTGATCTGCGTGCGCTCGTCGAGCAGGTGCGCGTGCTGTTGGAACCGGCCTGCGCGGCCAAAGGCGTTGCGTTCGCCTGTCTTATTGCACCGGCGCTCCCGGCATGCGTGCGCGGTGATCCGTTGCGCGTGCGTCAGGTGTTGATCAATCTGGCGGGCAATGCGGTCAAATTCACCACGCAAGGGAGCGTGCAGATTGCGGTGAGCGGCGCACGTGCGGGCGATGACCCGGAGACGGTGCGTTTCGATGTGGTCGATACCGGGCGCGGCATTACCGCCGCCGCCCAAGCCGCGCTCTTTGCCCCGTTCACGCAGGCTGATGCGTCGATCAGCCGCGAGTACGGCGGCAGCGGTCTCGGGCTCGCGATTTCGCGGCAATTGGTGCAAGCCATGGGTGGGCGCATTGGTTTGGAAAGCACGCCGGGGCAGGGGAGCCGTTTCTGGTTTGCCTTATCCATGCCGTCCGCAAACGCCACCGATGCTTCGGCACTCCGGGACATTGCAGCAGCCAACACCGCCGGATTGGCGGCTCTGCGCTTTGATGCCCATGTCCTGCTGGCCGAGGACAACGATATCAATCAGGAGGTCGCGCGCGGTGCGGTGCAAAAGTGGGGCTGCCGCGTGACGACGGTGAACAACGGCCGCGAAGCACTCGACGCGATCGCGCGCCAGGCATTTGATCTGGTATTGATGGATTGTCAGATGCCCGAGCTGGACGGACTGGCGGCGACACGCATGCTTCGCGAAGCAGAAGGGAACGGCGCGCACCATTTGCCGGTAGTCGCGCTGACTGCCAATGCCTTTGAGGCCGACCGCGATCAATGCTTCGCTGCCGGCATGGATGACTACATCAGCAAACCGTTTCGCGATGCAGAAATTGCGGCTATGTTGCTGCGCTGGTTGGTACCTGTGAACGGAGCGGACCTGGCCAATGCGGCCAATCAGGAGCGGGCAGAGATGGAGAGCGCTGGGAAGCAATCGCGACCACTAGCCGAGAGTAGCGTGGCGGCGGTGGACGTATTGGTGTTTGATGCAGACGCATTGGCGCGTCTGCGTGCCTATCAGGTGCCTGGCGAAGAAGACATGGTTTCCGGGGTACTCAAGCGTTTTTTGAACAGTGCCGGAACACACATCGAGTCAATGCGTGCCGCCATGGAGCGTGGCGACATCTCCCCCGCCGGCGCTGCCGCACACGCGATGAAAGCTAGTGCAGCGTTTGCCGGTGCGCTGCGCCTGTCGGCGGCGTGTGCACAACTCGACATGGCAGCGCGCGGGGATTCGGCTGCGGCGGCGCAGTCCGCGTTCTCCTGGCTACAGCGCGAATATGATGCGGTATTGCCCCTGCTTCGCGCGGCCTTGCAAGACGCGCAGGCGCTGGCCGGCATGCCACCATCCGCCGCAGTCGCAGTGGTCGCATCAACGGCGTAACTGCAACCCAATCTGCCATGACTCCACCCGCCGAAATGGCATTGCCAGAACTTGCCGGCACACTTGAGCGCGTACTCAAACTGCGCGCCATCCCGTTCGGCATGAAACTGTTCGAGTCAGTTGAAGAGATGGCGGCGATCCCGAAAATCCGCCGCCCCAAGGCGGTTCACACCACTGACCAGATCGTCGCGCAAGCCGCGCGTCTTGGCTGGACTGTGGGCATCACGGCGGACAATCTGGTGGGCGACCAATGCAAATCGGTGATTGGCCTTGGTGGGCAGAGCGACGAGTGGCGCACCGGCAAGCACATGAAGGGGGTGTGGTACGCCACGCTCGAAGACACCGCGGCACATCAGGCGGCGATGCATCTGGTGCCTGCTGGCAAATACCGCGCGCTCGCGGTGTCGCCGCTAGCCAGTGGCCGGCTCAACCCGCCGGACATTGCACTGTTTTACGCCACACCAGGCGCCATGATGTATTTCATCAACGGCCTGCAATGGGCCGGCTACAAGCGCTTTGACTGGAGTGTGGTGGGCGAGTCGGCCTGCGCCGACTCGTGGGGCAGGGCCTTGTCGACGCGCGAGCCATCGCTGTCGATCCCGTGTTTTGCCGAGCGCCGCTATGGCGGCGTGCAGGACGACGAGATGCTGATGGCGCTGCCGCCAGCGTTGATCGCGAAAGCACTTGCTGGCATGGAAGCCTTGGGGCGCAACGGTTTGCGCTATCCCTTCCCGCAGTACGGCATCCAGAACGACGTGCGTGACGGGATGGCGGCGAGTTACCCTGATCGAAAGTCGCGGTAAGAGCGCAGCCGCGCGTTACGCGCGGCAATCTCGCACTGTCTTTCTCTCGCTCACCGGGAGGTGTGGGCGTGCACTACCGCGCATTGGCTCTTGCGGCTTATCCGCCCAAGTCAGCAATCGATACTTCGTATTTGCCCACGTTGGAGCCGCCGTTGCGAATCTCTTGCTCGGCCTCAAAGAACGCTGCGGCCATACGGAAGGAAAACTTGGCGACAGCCTCGGCGGCTTTGGCATCCGTCTTTGCTGCGTCAGGCGGTATGCGCGCTGCCATCTGGATGTAGATGAGTTCTGCCAAGTCGCGGGTGGTAGAGGCCATGGCGTTGTCTTCTGTTGTGAGGTTGAGGAAACGGCATGCTACGCCTATTCGCTGCCTGCTGTGTCCGCTGGCTCCAGCGCTGTCTCAAGCGCCCGAGCGGCGGTGTCTCGCTGATGATCGCGCAACTCAAGCCTTCACTGGCCGGTTCTGCGGGTGCGCCTCGACTGATGGATCAAGATGTGACCACGGCTGCGCACTGGTGGTCCAAATGTTCATGACCAGTTTCATCTGCGCGGTGTCATCGAGGGTGCCGGCCTTGAGTACCAGCATGTTGGGCATGGCGGAGCGCTGGCTGTAGATCGCCGAACCGCAGTCACCGCAAAAGTGCCGGTACAGTGGGCTGCCGCTGGCCGGCGTGTCGGTGTAAACCTTGGTCTTGCCCTGTGTAAATGTCACGGCGCTGACCGGCAGTGGCAGGTTGTAGCTCGCGCCGCCACCAGTGGCCTTGCGGCAATGACTGCAATGGCAGGCGACCATGTTTTGCACTGGCTGATTCACCGTATAGCGGATGGCGCCGCACAGGCAGCCGCCGCTGACAGACTCGGTCATCGAAATTCTCCTTTGAATGATGGCGTCGCCAGTTTAACCGCGCCGCTGGCCAATCCTGCGATCTTGGATTGGCACCGGTGCAGGCTTCGATGCGGCACCGTGAGCCGCGCCATGCATTGGATCAATGCTCGTGTGGCTTGGAAGATTATTGCTTCAAGTATTTGTTTTGAAACGATTTCGCTTGCTTTTTTTTAATTACATGACTAAAGTCATGCCAATGGCATATGGGGCCAAGGGAGGACGCACCATGTTTCGCGAAATCAACATCAGCAAGCAAGCAGAGGGTGGGCCAAAGCGGCGCTGGTATCAGAGCGAATACTTCGATCTGTACGTCTTCTATGTGCGCCATAGCGAGCGCAGCGACAAATTCGCGGATCGCGAATTTGTCGGCATGCAGTTGTGCTACGACATCCGCCGCAATCAGCGCACGCTGGAGTGGAAAAAGGCCGAAGGCTTTTCTCACCATGCGGTAAAAAAAGGGGGCGGCGATACCCTGAGTGATCACGGCGCATCGGCTGCGCTGCTGCAAAAGGGCGGACAGTTTGATTCGGCCAAGGTGGTGGATCGCTTCATGCCCGATTCGGCTGGCCTGCCCGGCATCATCAAAACCTTCGTGCTGCAAAAATTGGCTGAATACGCCAAGCTGCATCCGCCGGCACCGCCGACCCAGCAGGAACTCGACGCTGCGTCAGCTGCGGCGAATGTGGCTGAGCAAATTGCCGCGCAAGTGGAAGCCGAAGCAGAAGTGTTGCGCGCAGAACAAACTGCTGCAAACGCGGCGCTGGCCGTTGCGTCAGCCTCCACACCCGGTAGCCCGCCTGCGATGGAGGCTGCTCCTGAACACCCGCTCAGTCCACCTGCGCGCAAGGCGCGGGTGGCGCCACCTAACGTGCCGCCGGTATCCCCTGCGCCCGCGGCATCAACGCCAGCCATTGCGAATGCTGTGGATTCAGCAGACGCAGCTTCCGCGGTCGCAAAGACCGCGAATCCGGCAGTCCAGAGCATCGAGGACTTTAGCCTCGATGACTTGTTCACCAAGGTCTGAGCGCGTTTCTGAGAAAGCGCCGCCCAGGCAGCGCGCAACACGCGCACCGCCTGATGCCCTCGTGGCTCGCTTACAGCGCCTCAGCCGCGTGATCCGCCAGCCGCGAGCGCTCGCCGCGCTGCAAGGTCACGTGCCCACTGTGGTTCCAGCCTTTGAAGCGGTCCACCACAAATGTGAGGCCGGATGATCCCTCTGTGAGATAGGGCGTGTCGATCTGCGCGATATTGCCCAGGCACACCACCTTGGTGCCCGGCCCGGCGCGGGTGATCAGGGTCTTCATCTGCTTCGGTGTCAAGTTTTGTGCTTCATCAATGATCAAAAACTTGTTGATGAAGGTGCGGCCGCGCATGAAGTTGAGTGACTTGACCTTGATGCGCGAGCGGATCAGATCGCGCGTGGCGGCGCGGCCCCAGTCGCCGGCTTCATCATCGGTCTTGTTGAGCACGTCGAGATTGTCTTCGAGTGCGCCCATCCACGGCGTCATTTTTTCTTCTTCGGTGCCGGGTAAAAAGCCGATGTCTTCGCCCACCGGCACGGTGACGCGGGTCATGATGATCTCGCTGTAGGTCTTCTCCTCCAGTGTTTGCATCAGGCCCGCGGCGAGGGTGAGCAGGGTCTTGCCGGTACCGGCTTGCCCCAGCAGAGTGACGAAATCGATCTCCGGATTCATCAGCAGGTTAAGCGCAAAGTTTTGCTCGCGATTGCGCGCGTTGATGCCCCACACCGCATTCTTCTGATGCGAATAGTCGCGCAGCACCTGCAATACGGCGGTCTTGCCGCTGACCTCTTTGACCTGTGCGGCAAACGGCGAATCGGCATCTTCGAGATAGACAAATTCGTTGTTGAGCCAGTTGCGTGCGAGCGGCCCCTGCACGCGGTAAAAATTGTTGTGCTCCTGCTTCCACGACTCCACGCCTTTGCCGTGGGTCTCCCAAAAATCTTTCGGCAGAGCTGACACGCCGGTGTAGAGCAGGTCGGTGTCTTCGAGCACCTTGTCATTGAAATAGTCTTCCGCGCCCAGACCCAGCGCGCGCGCCTTGATGCGCATGTTGATGTCTTTCGACACCAGCGCCACGACGCGCTTGGGGTATTTCTCTTGCAGGCTCGCGACTACCGCGAGGATCTGGTTGTCGGCTTTGCCGGACGGCAGCGAGGCCGGCAACACATGGCTGATGGCTTCGGTTTGCAAAAACAAGCGGCCCGTGGCGTCCTTGTTGTTCTGGCGCTCAAGGCCGATGCCCTCTTCAATCGCACCCTCGTTGCCACTTACCAGTTCATCGAGAAACCGGCTTGCCTGGCGCGCATTGCGCGCGACTTCGGTCATGCCCTTCTTGTGGTTGTCGAGTTCTTCGAGCGTCGCCATCGGCAAAAAGATGTCGTGCTCTTCGAAGCGGAACAGGCTGGTCGGGTCATGCATCAGCACATTGGTGTCAAGAACAAAGAGCTTGGTGGCCACCGGTTTCAAGCGGGTGACAGTGGCCGATTTTTGCGAAGAAGCTTTTTTCGGTGAACTCAATTTCGTGACATTGGCGGTCAATGCGTTCTCCTTGGGCGGTTTGACAAAAGACAAGGGATGAGAAAACGGATGTGAAGAAGGTCGTGAAAAAGGCCGCTTGTCTTTCGACAAACGGCCTGCATTGGGCGCTCTGGATTCAAGGGCGCGCGGAAATAGCGGGCGCCGGGCGGTGGGTGGGCGATTTCTCATCATGGATGAACCCAATGCCCCCCAATGCGCATGGGCAGATGCCCCATGCAGTGCTCCTTGCCATGCGCCTGAAGATGCCCTGCGGCGCGGCAATGGCTGAGCAGGATTGGCAATGTGCTCATAGCGCCTTGGCGGCCTCCAATACTTCTTCTACGTGGCCGGCCACCTTGACGGCGCGCCATTCGCGTACGACGCGCCCATTGGTGTCGATCAGGAAGGTGCTGCGTTCAATGCCGCGCACCTGCTTGCCGTACATGTTTTTCATTTTCATCACATCGAACAGGTTGCACACGGTTTCATCCGGGTCTGCAATCAGTTCAAACGTAAACGCCATCTTGGCCTTGAAGCCTTCGTGTGACGTGAGCGAGTCGCGGCTGACGCCGAAGATCGCGGTATTGGCCTTGGTGAACTCGCCGTGAAAGGCAGTGAAGGTCTGGCCTTCGACTGTGCAACCCGGCGTGTTGTCCTTGGGGTAGAAGTACAGCACCAGGCTTTTGCCGCGTTGGGCCGACAGCGTGAAGGTGACGCCGGAGGTAGCGGGCGCGCTGAAATCCGGAACGGCCAAGCCGGTGATGGAGGGAGAAGTCATCGGGTGCGGAGAATTAAACCTGAGATTAGATTAGCACAACATGTGGTGGAGAGGGTGGCTTGTCAAACCAGATGCGGTGACCCCTGGCAGGCCATCACGCCCGAACGGCCCGGCACTTCGCGCCACTCGACGTTGTGATGGGGCAGGGTATTGAGGTCGAGCGCTGCGGCAATGTCGCGTGTGGCGACCAGCGCATCGCCGCGCGCACGCCAGCCTGCGAGCAGACGCTCAAAGGTGGGCAACAACTTCATGCCTTCGAGTTCGGCATGCAGGGTGTAGACGTGGCCGTACTCTGAGGCAGCTTGTTGCGAAACCTTGAGAATGTGCTCATGGACATTGTCCGGTGTCAGGCCATCGAGGCCGATCAACTCATCAAGCGTCGGCAGGGTGCTGGGAATTTGCGCGCAGCGCGTGACCTCACCGCGCACCACCGGCCAAAACGGCTGCGTGCCGCGCGTGTCCGATGCGTAGTCAAAGCCAAGCCGCTGGGTGAGGCGGAGTGCATGCGGGTTCATCTGCCAGCCGGCTGCCCCATGCGTTTTCGCTTTCACGCCAAAGACCTGCTCAAAGCGCTCACACGCCAACTGCATCTGGCGCTCTGTCCATGCCTTGGATGCGGTGTGCTCGTCCGTGCCAACACCGTCCTGCCACTTGACGTGATCCCAGGTGTGGATGCCGGCCTCGAAGCCCGCGTCACCCACGCTGCGCAAAATACCGCTGCACTTCACTCCGATATCCGGACCCGGCAGCAGGGTGCCGTAGAGCAGGGTCTGGAGGCCGTAGTGTTCGACCACCGAGGTGCGCGACACCTTGGAGAAAAAACCGGGGCGCAGTGCGCGCTTGATGGCGCGGCCGGTGTGATCGGGGCCGAGGCTGAACAGGAATGTAGCCTGCGCGTTGTGACGCCGGAGCGTTTCGAGCAGACGCGGCACACCTTCCACCGTGCCGCGATAAGTGTCAACGTCAATCTTGAGGGCGATCTTCATCTTGTCGTCCCCGCAGAGGCAGGGCTGGCGGTCAACGGGCGCCCACAGCGAGGCGGTCAAAGCTGAGCATCAACTGCCGCTCAATCCATCAATCGGCGTGCCTGATCGACATGCCCGCGATACGCTTCAAAAATATTCTTGAGCGCAGCGTCCATCTTGACCGTGGGTTTCCAGTCGAGGTCTTTCATGGTATTGGTGATTTTCGGGACGCGGTTTTGCACATCCTGATAGCCCGTGCCGTAGTAGTCGCCCGAGGTGGTCTTGACGAGTTTCACCTTCTTGGCGTTGTCACGGTACTCGGGGATCGACCGGGCCAACGCCAGCATCATGGTGGCGAGGTCTTTGACCGAGTAATTGTTTTTAGGATTGCCGATGTTGTAGATCTGGCTGTCGGCGACACCGCCCCGGTTGTCGATGATTTTCATCAGCGCACTGATGCCGTCATCGACATAGGTGAACGCGCGCTTTTGCGCGCCGCCGTCGACCAACTGGATGTTCTCGCCACGCACGATGTGGCCGAGGAACTGGGTGATCACGCGCGAGCTGCCTTCCTTGGGCGTGTAGATCGAGTCGAGACCGGGCCCGATCCAGTTGAACGGGCGAAACAGTGTGTAGCGCAGGCCTTCCTGCATGCCGTAGGCGTGGATCACGCGGTCCATCAACTGCTTGGCGCAGGAATAAATCCAGCGCGGCTTGTTGATCGGGCCGAGAACGAAATTGGATTTTTCCGGATCGAACTCGGCATCCTCGCTCATGCCGTAGACCTCTGACGTCGAGGGGAAGATCACGCGCTTTTTGTATTTCACGCAGTCGCGCACGATCGGCAGGTTGGCCTCAAAGTCGAGCTCGAACACGCGCAGTGGTTCTTTGACATAGGTGGCCGGTGTGGCGATGGCCACCAGCGGCAGGATCACATCACATTTCTTGACGTGGTACTCGATCCACTCGCGGTTGATCGTGATGTCGCCTTCAAAAAAATGAAAGCGTTTCTCGGCCATCAGGTCGGTGATGCGGTCGGACGCCATGTCCATGCCGTACACCTCCCAATTGGTGGTGGCGATGATGCGCTTGGACAGGTGATGGCCGATGAAGCCATTGACGCCGAGGATGAGGACTTTTTTCATGATGGCAATGCGTGAACTTGAGAGGCAATTTTACGCGAGATGCACGGTGTCACTGCCGAAGATTCGTGCGAAATTGATCGCGTCGACGGCCTCGCCATCGGCCTCAAGCGAGAGGATGCGCAGGCGGTGGCCGTCGGCGCAGGCCAACATTAACTTTTCTCCTTCAGTGAAAAGCCTTGGTGGGAGCGGGTTTTCACTCGTCGATGCTTCAAGACCCTTGTCCACCAAAGGCTTCAGGCCGGTACGCCAAAGCAAAATGTGCTTGCCGGCAACGGTGGCAAATGCGCCTGGGTAAGGGTGGGTCAGTGCGCGCACGAAGTTGTGGATGCGTTGCGCGCTCCACGCAAAGTCGATGCGCCCGTCTTCCGGTTTGCGGCCCTTGAAGTACGCGCCTTTGGTCAGGTCTTGCGGAGTATGCGGCGCAGTGCCCGCTATGAGAGCCTGAAGCACGCGGTCAAGTGCCCGTCCCGCCGCGCCGGTGAGGGCATTGAACACCTCTTGCGCAGTGTCATCGGGGCCGATGGGTACCGCTTCCTGCGCGACGATGGCGCCGTTGTCCGGCTTCCCGGTCATCGCGTGCAGGGTGGCTCCAGTCCCGGTCTCGCCATGGATGATGGCCCAGTTGACCGGCACGCGGCCGCGGTACTTCGGTAACAGCGAGCCGTGCATGTTGTAGTTGCCGCGCGGCGCGATGGCCAAGAGCGGCGCTCTCAACATGCTGCGGTAGTAGAACGAAAACAGAAAGTCCGGCTGCGCCGCCTGCACCTGCGCGATGACCTCAAAGGTGTTGGGATCATCCGGCGCAATGACCTTGATGTTGTGCCGCTGCGCCAGCTCTGCGACGCTCTCGAACCAGATCATCTCGTTCGGGTTGTCCTCGTGGGTCACCACCAGCGGCACATCAACGCCATGACGCAGCAGGGTCGCGAGGCAGCGCACGCCCACGTTGTGATACGCGAAGACGACGGCGCGTGTCATGCGCAGAAATCGGGAGTCAAGGTGGCATCACGCCGCGAGTAGCGGACGCGATGCGAATGCCACGGCAGCATGCAGACTCATACGGCATCTTTGCCGCGCGGCTGCTCAAGAATCGCCTGCACCAAATAGCGTGGCCGCGCGCGCACCTGTTGATAGATGCGGCCAATGTATTCGCCAAGCAGGCCGATGCCAAACAGCGTCACGCCGATGAGAAAGAATGCAATACCAAAGAGCGTGAACAAGCCTTCAGACTCCGGCCCGAGCATCAGTCGCCGCACGCCAAGATAGACGGTGAACAGCAATGACGCGGACGCAATCAGGA
This sequence comes from Burkholderiales bacterium, assembly GCA_031387185.1. Lineage (GTDB taxonomy): Bacteria > Pseudomonadota > Gammaproteobacteria > Burkholderiales > JAEUOS01 > CANJDH01. The sequence continues at coordinate 6,863 of JANNCZ010000249.1, read as the reverse complement.
TGCCGGCCAGCGAAAACCATTGCAGCGGTACCACCGAAAAACCCGTCATCAAATCAAAGTTGAGGCGGATCAGCGAGTACAGCGAATATTTGGATTCGCCCACTGCGCGCTCTTCATGCGCGACTTCGATCTCGGTGGGGCGCTGCGCGAAGGTATAGGCCAGCGCCGGGATGAAGCTGTTGATCTCGCGGCAGGAATTGATTGCATCGACGATGCCGCGCGAATAGGCGCGCAGCATGCAGCCCTGATCGGTCATCTTGATGCGCGTGATCTTTTCGCGCAGTGCATTCATTGCGCGAGAGGCGGTTTTGCGGAACCAGCTGTCCTGGCGCTGCGTGCGGATGGTGCCGACATAGTCGAAGCCCTCGCGCATTTTGCTCACCAGCTTGCCGATCTCCTCTGGCGGGTTTTGCAGATCGGCATCCAGCGTGATGACGATCTCGCCGCGTGTCTGCTCAAAGCCCGCCATGATGGCCATGTGCTGGCCGAAGTTGCCATTGAACAGCACCACGCGCGTGACATCGGGGCGTGCGTTGAACTGCTCGCGCAGGATGGCGGCTGAGCGGTCGCGCGAGCCGTCGTTGACGAAAATGATTTCGTAGACTTCGCCCTTGGCCGCCAGCGCGTCCAACGCGGGGTAGAGGCGCGCGAACAGGGATGCGAGGCCTTCTTCTTCGTTGTAAACCGGGATGACGATGGAGACGGCGGGAGTCATGGTCGTTTGTCGATTGTTCTGCGCCAGCGTGCCGGCATTTTCTCATGGGCCAGCAGCCACCTGAGTATCAGCGGGACCAGACCGATCAGGGCAAGCGACAGCAGCAGAGCCGGCGAGAGCAGCCCGGCGAGCGATTCGACCTTGGCCAGTTCGGTGCCGGCGTTCACCATGAGGATGGTCTCGATCAGCATGCCGGCCTGACTGGCCCAGTAGAAGGTAAGGACGCGCATCGGCGTGATGCCCATCACCAAATTGATCAGGAAATAGGGAAATACCGGCGTGAGGCCGAGGAAGATCAGGTAGAACGCACCGTCGCGCTCAATGCCGCGATTGAACGCGGCCAACTGTGTGCCGAAGCGCCGCAGCACCCAGTCGCGCAGGACAAAGCGCGACGCGAGGAAGCACAAGGTTGCGCCCAGCGCGGACGAAAACGACACCAGCAGCACGCCGGGCATCAAGCCGAACAACGCCCCCGCCGCGAGGGTCAGCAGCGGCGTGCCTGGCAACGCGACGGCCACCGTCACCGCATAGAGCGCAAAAAAGAGTGCGGCGGCGGCAAACGGCGCACCCTGGACTTGAGCGACCAGGCCAGCATGCCGGGCCTTGAGATTGGCCAGCGTGAAGCTGTGTCCGGCGTCGAACGCGAAGAAGGCCGCGAGTACCAGCGCAGCGATCACGGCCAGCAACAGCAGCCGCCACCTGTGCTGACGCATTGCGGCCGGGTTTCGCTCTGCGCTCACCCCAGCGAATGCTCAGAAGTAGGACTGCAAAGAGCCGCGCCGCCGGATGTCGAGCGTGGCGCAGTGAAAGCCGCCGCCAAACATCTTGTAGTTCATGAACGGCAGCGGAATCGGCTCAAAGCCCCAGCTCTTGAGCGCGGCGATCATCGACACTTGCGAGGCTTCACAGATCACGCGCTTCTCGTCGAGCTTCAACATGTTCAGGCTGATCCATTTGCTCACCAGCGAGAGATAAAAACGCCAGCTTGGCGGCAGGGGATCGGGCTCCGGGGCGACCAATATTTGCCAATCCTTAAGCACCTTGGGCAGGCGCGTGACATCGACGAACTCGGGGTTAATCAGCACCTTGCCTGGCCCGAGTGGCACGAAGGTGGTGTCGATGTGCATCGGCTGGGTGCAGCGCGTTTCGATCTCGTGCAGGGTGTATTCATTGCCCAAATGACGGCGCAGCCACTCGACGCCGCGCTTGTTCGTCACGTTGCTGCGCGTGTAAAACAGGTCGCGCCCACAGCGTGTGAAGTCGGCGGCGTCAAACAGCGGTTCGGCTTCGGTGAGCATGTAGCGCATCGGCTCGCCGGCCTTCGGGGGTGTGTAGTTGTAGTCGTAGGCGCGGTCGTCGAGCATCGGCTTGGGCGCAGAAGTCCAGCGTGCGCCGCCGTCAAAGTATTCGTTGAGCAGATCGCGGTAGGCATACACCTCGAAAAAGCGCGAGCGCCACGCCATCGGCGTCTCGATCATCTCGTCGCCGACGATGAGGATGCCGTCGCGCGGGCTGGCGGTGCAAAAGCCCTTGGATTTCCAGAACGGTGTCTTGGCGTTGTAGTGAAAATCGACCGGTGCCGGGCGGCGCACCTTGATGCCTTCGCGGTCGAGCAGGCGCGCGAGGCCTTCGAGCTCACGCTTGGCCGGATCGGCAATCACGCCCGGGTAACGCATGCCCGCGAGCGGCCAGTAGAGCTTGGCAGCCTTGGCCGGCAGGTTGCCGGTGAAGGTGAGGTGGTTGACCGGGATGGTCGCGTGTTCAAGACTGCCGACGATCACTTCTTCGAGCGGGTCCCACTCGTTGTGCGAGTTGACTGGACAGGAGGCGATGGGAGAGGCGCTCGCGCCCTGTGCGGCGGCGGACGAATCGAGTTTCAGGGCTTCGGGAGCATTCATGGCGGATACTTGCGTGATTAAGCGTGGAATTATAGCGAGCGGCCTCTGCGATTCATGCAAAAGGTGATGAGGCGTGAGCCTCGCTCCAAACTACGCCGCGTTGCGCAGCGTCTTGATCGAATCACTCACGGCTTCGCACACCCGCTCGACATCCCCCTGCGTCATCGCCGGGAACAGCGGTAGCGTGAGAATGCCCGCGCCAATACGTTCGGCCTGCGGGAACATGCCCTCGCGAAAGCCGCGTTTGCGGTACAGCGTGAACAGGTGGATTACCGGGTAATGCACGCCGGTGCCGATACCGCGTTCTTTCATCGCCGTCATGAAATCAGCGCGCATCACATCGCGCGGCAGCACGATTTGAAACATGTGCCAGTTGGAGTTTTCGAAATCCATCACCGGCAGTTCGCAGCCAAGTTCGACATCGAAGCGGTCGAAGTAGTGCTGGGCCAGATCGCGGCGCCTTTGCGTAAATGCGTCGAGGTGTTGCAACTGTCCCAAGCCAATGCGCGCGGCCACGTCGGTCATGTTGAACTTGCCGCCCATCACGTCCACGTCCATGCCGTCCACGCCGCTGCGCGACACGCCCTGCAAGCGATAGCGCTCACAGAGCGTGACATCGACATCGGCGGGCAGCACCAGTGCACCGCCCTCGGTGGTGGTGATGTTTTTGTTGGCGTGGAAGCTGAACGAGACAAAGTCGCCGAAGCTGCCAATCGCACGTCCGCGCCACGACGCGCCGAAGGCCTGTGCCGCATCCTCGACGATGCGCAGCTTGCGTTTTGCGGCGAGGGCATAGAGCCGGTCGCGGTCTACCGGCAGGCCCGACAGATCGACCGGGATGATGGCGCGCGTCTTCGGTGTGATCGCCGCTTCGATGCGGTTGAGATCAATGTTGCGGGTGGCGGCATCGACATCGACAAACACCGGGGTCGCGCCGACTTCGAGAATCACCGTGGCGGTGGCGACCCACGACAGAGGCGTGGTGATAACTTCATCGCCCGGCCCCACGCCAGCGAGGCGCAGTGCAATCTCCATGGTGCAGGTGCCGCTGTTGAAGACGCGCACTGTGCGCCCGCCACAATGCGCCGAGAGCGCCGCTTCAAACGCCAGCACCTGCGGGCCGCTGGTGATCCAGCCCGAGCGCAAGACGGCGGCGACGCCGACGATGGTCTCTTCGTCGATGGACGGGCGGGTGAAGGGAAGGAAGGGGTGTGTGCTCATGGCGGCGTGGCGATCAGGATTCGGCAGCGGATACTCAAGGCTTGCGGACGATGACGCGCCGTGTATCGCGTGCGACGATCACGTGCGGTACTTTGTGGCGCTCAAAATACACCAGTGTGCCCGGATGCATGATCGCCATCGCAAATTTGTCAGTGGCCCAACGCTTTTCAAACTCGCCGTAGGTCTTGATGAAATTGCCAGGCTCCTGCTCGACGCCGAAGCTCAGCTCGCCGGTGTACTCGACCAGCGTGACATTGCGTCCGATGTAGTAGGGCAGGGTCTGGTCGTAAATGCTGATGCTGTAGAACGGCGCATCGGGCCGCAACTGCGGGCGGATTTTTTCGACCAGATGATAGGTGGAAGCGGCCGGAGAGAGGCTGTCATGGCCGGTGAGCGCGAGTTGAGCGGAGGCCAGTGCGCCAAATGCCAATGTGATTGCCGCAGCAAATGTGCGCTCTTTGAGTGCCAACCACAGCGCGGTAACAGCGCCCAGCACCGCCACCACAGCAGCAGCGATCAGCCACGGCACGTAGGCTTCGTAGAGCGCGAGCGGCACCTCGACATCGGCCAGGCGCGTCGCTTGCGGCGCAAAAAACAAACCCGCAATGCCCAACGCCAGCGCCGGCACGATGTGCAGCGCGAGCGCGCGCGGGCGGATGCGGGCGAGATACTCGCCAATCAGCAGCGCCAGTGCAGGAAACACCGGCAAGATATAGCTCGGCAGCTTGGAACTCGATGCCGAAAAAAACACGATTACAAAAATGATCCACGTCAGCAAAAAGCGTTTCGGTTGAAAGCCGTTTTCGCTCGCGCGCTCGCGCGGCAGGGCGCGCACGCAGGCGTCGAGCATCAGCAACGTCCACGGCAGCATGCCGGCCAGCAAAATCGGCACGAAATACCAGGGCGCGCCGGTGCGGCTGTGCGCCTTGGTCAAAAAGCGGTCGAAGTGTTCGTGTATGAAAAAGAACTGAAAAAACTCCGGGTTTCTGATGCACACCAAGATGAACCATGGCGACGCAACGGCGAAAAAAATCAGCAAGCCCGACCCCATGCGCATGCGCTTCCACAACACCCAATCGCGCGACCACAGGCTGTAAATGATGAGTGACGCAGCAGGCAGGGCCGCGCCGATCAAGCCCTTGGTGAGCACCGCCAGCCCGAGCGCTGCCCAGGCCAGCCACATCCAGTTGCGCGCTGCACTCGACTCGACCCGCTCGCGCTGCGCCAGCATCAACGAGAACAGGCCGAGGCACAAGAAGAAGGCCACACCCATGTCGAGCGTGTTGACATGGGCAATCAACACATAGAGCAGGCTGCTGCCGGCTACCGCACCCGCCATCAGCCCGGCGCGCAGGCCCCAGAAGCGGGTACCGGCGAAGGCTGCGAGCAACACCCCGAGAAAGCCGGTCAGGGCAGGCCACAGACGTGCCGTCCAGTGATGGATGCCAAACACTTCAAAGGCGGCGGCGGTCGCCCAGTATTGCAATACCGGCTTTTCAAAATACTTGAAGCCATTCTCGCGTGGCGTGACCCAGTCGCCAGTGACTACCATCTCGCGCGCGACTTCGGCGTAGCGGCCCTCGTCTGGGCGGATCAGTTTGCGTGCTTCAAGGTTGGCAAACCACACCAGCGCGAGCAGCAGCGCCAACAGCAGAATGTTGCGGCGGGTGATGAAAGGCCTCGAAGGAAACGCGTCGTCCATGCGGGTTGTGGTCAAGGGTGGGGCGGGCGGGGGCGGTCAGAGCGCAACCTGAATAGAGTGGCGCAATCGCGCACTCATTCCGCCGGCAACAGCGCGGCAGCGACGCTGCGCCCTTCGCTAACCAGAATGTTGTAAGTGCGGCAAGCTGCACCGGTATCCATCACTTCAAGGCCAATGCGTCTGTCGATCAGCGCGCGGGTCAGGCGCGGGTGCGGAAAGCGCTGCCTGAGGCCGGTGCCGAGCAACACAATCTCGACACCGAGTTCGGCCAGAGCGGTGAAGTGCTCGGCGGCGAGTGCGTCGAACGATACTGGCTGCCAGGCGCTGATCAACTGCTGCGCCATCACGATCAGGGGCGCTGCGTGTTGTGCTTCGTTGATTTGCACCACCGCCCCGTCACAAGCGGTGATGAAGTTGATGCCGGTGCGGGTTTCGGAATGAAGTTTCAAGCGGACAATCGCTTATCGCAAATGGGATGTGGACTGACTGGAACTGCAGGTGGTGCCAAACGCAGGGAAATCGCGATATTGCGTTGCGGCAAGCACGCAAATCAGACGCGATTTCAGAGTAAAATTATACCTTCGACGCAAGCACCGGCGCGCAGAGTATTTTTGTTGTAAATCCGCAAGTTACGCGCGCTTCGCAAGCGGGATTTGACCGGGAATTGATCATGGCACCTCGTGAATTTTCGCGCATCAAGCGCTTGCCACCCTACGTATTCAACATTACCGCTGAACTCAAGATGGCCGCCCGCCATCGGGGCGAAGACATCATTGATCTGTCGATGGGTAACCCCGATGGCGCGACGCCGCAGCATATCGTGGACAAGCTGGTCGAAGCCTCGCTGCGTCCAGACACGCACGGCTACTCGGTGTCCAAGGGCATTCCGCGTTTGCGCAAGGCAATCACCACCTGGTACAAGACGCGTTATGGCGTTCAATTTGACCCCGACTCCGAAGCCATCGTCACCATCGGCTCCAAAGAGGGCCTGGCGCACCTGATGCTCGCCACGCTCGATCGCGGCGATACCGTGCTGGTGCCGAACCCGAGCTACCCGATTCACATCTACGGCGCAGTGATTGCGGGGGCCGATATCCGCAGCGTGCGCATGACGCCTGATGTTGATTTTTTCGATGAACTGCAACGCACCATCCGTGAGTGTTTTCCCAAACCGAAGATGATGATTCTCGGTTTTCCGTCGAACCCGACGGCGCAGTGCGTTGATCTCGATTTCTTCACCCGCGTGGTGGCGCTGGCCAAAGAGCATGACATCCTGGTGGTGCATGACCTGGCCTATGCCGACATCACCTTTGATGGCTATCGCGCG
>JANNCZ010000239.1:0-1708 GCA_031387185.1 Burkholderiales bacterium | reverse complement strand
CCGCTCGGCAGCGGCGAATGCCGATGCCGTTATTACTTCGGGCGGTGTCTCGGTTGGGGAAGCCGACTTCACCAAGCAGATGATGAAAAAGCTTGGCGATGTGGTGTTTTGGCGCATCGCCATGCGCCCCGGCCGGCCGATGGCCTTCGGCAAGATTGCAGACGGCGGCAAGACCGCCTACCTCTTCGGCCTGCCCGGCAACCCGGTCGCGGTGATGGTGACCTTCTACCACTTCGTGCGCGGCGCCCTCCTGCACATGATGGGCCGCAGCAACCTCGACCTGCCGCTCGTCAAAGCGCACTCGCAGGAAGCGATGCGCAAGAAGCCGGGCCGCACCGAGTATCAGCGCGGCGTCCTTGAGTTAAAGGATGGCGTGATGAGCGTGCGCACCACCGGCCAGCAAGGCTCGGGCGTACTGCGCTCGATGTCAGAGGCCAACTGCTTCATCGTGCTCGGGCATGAGCAGGGCAGCGTCAAGGCGGGAGATTTGGTGGATGTGATGTTGTTTGATGGACTGGTTTAACGATCTCCCGATCTGAGCAAAACTCCGCTCATTCGCTTCGGCTGCCGTGCCCCACAGACGATGTAGCGCGACGCATACTTCAGACCAAGCTGGCGATAACCTACAATTTTCATCGCACCGCCAACCGGAGACGCCGAATGGAAAAAACCGTAGACTCAAAAGCCCGCCATCGCAACGTCGCCAATACCCTGGCCTCGCTCAAAATCGAAAATCTGCAACCGAGCGAAGCGGTGAAACGCGATCTTGACGCTTACGTGGCTGGCCGCAAATCCATCGCCGCCGTGATTGACGCAGTGCTGCGCCGCCATGCCCCGCTACGACGCGCATGACGCCTACTGCTATCCCGGCTCCAGCGTTCTTTGCAACAAGGCAGGTCTGACGGACCAGGCGTCGCTCGACGCGTTTGAGGCCGATATCACTGCGGCACGGCTGTTGGAACTGAGCCAGGATGCCCCCGCCGGCACGTTTAATCTTGACAATTTGCGCAAAATTCATCGTGCCATTTTTCGGGATATCTACGACTGGGCTGGTGAACTGCGCACCGTTGACATCAGCCGTGGCGAAAACCGCTTCGCCAATGTCCGGCAAATCATTCCCTATGCGCAGACCGTGTTTGCGGCCTTGGCGAAAGAGCGTTTTCTGCAAGGCCTGCAGCCGTCGAAGTTTTCTGCACGGCTGGCACACTACCTCTCCGAAATCAACGCGCTTCACCCGTTTCGCGAAGGCAACGGACGAGTCCAGCGGGCATTCGCCGCTCAACTCGCGACCGGAGCTGGTTACGCTATCGACTATGACGGCCTGACGCAAGACGATATGTATTCCGTGATGGCGGCAGCGTTTGCCGGTGACGAGCGGCCGCTGGCGCTGCTATTGAGACAAAGAATCACCAAGCTTTAGGTACGGCATTTACTCACGCGAGTGCCAGCATGGTGCTTCTGCCGCTGCGCACGCGGGAATCCGTCACCACATCGCGGGTGCGCTGTTAAAGTGGTGCATCCATATTCTCCACAGGGTCATCGCCCCAAGAGGCGCATGAATCGGACTTGTCATGGCATAGGTAGCCTGAAAATGGCTCCCACCAACGGTTTCCACGACATGCCACAGCCCGACGCAACGCATTGAACTGAAATTTCCCCGAAGATGACCACCCAACTCGACCGCGCCCAACGCTTCCGCGCCCTGCAC
>JANNCZ010000179.1:0-5510 GCA_031387185.1 Burkholderiales bacterium | reverse complement strand
GAGGCCGAGGAAGGCGGCGGCCTTTTCCATGAGGTCGACTTCTTCGGTGCAACTGGCGAGCAGGTCATCGTCGATCAGGGTGCCGACGCGTTTTAACCCCGGCACCAGCTCTGTCAGCAATTGCAGGCGCTTGCCGATCAGTTCGGCGTTGGCCGTGGTGACGCCGGTGATGTGTTTGCCCGGGCGGTTGAGCGCCACCGCGTAGTCCACCCGCACCGGATCGGTGACAGTGGCGATCACCGTCGGAATGCGCCGGCTCGCATACCAGGCGGCGTCGGCCATTGGTTTGGCGGGCGCGAACATGACATCGACTTTGGCGTCAACCAGTTCACGCGCGAGCACCCGCAGGCGGGCCAGATCTCCCTCGGCCGAGCGCTTGACGAACACCAGGTTTTTGCCTTCCTCGAAGCCGGCCTCGCGCAGGCCCTTGACGAAGCCGCGCCCGGTGATGTCGGCATACATCCCCTTGGCGTAGAGTTCCAGCCAGCCCACTTTGGCCGGTTGTGGTGGCGGCGGTTGGGCCGGCGCGCTGCGCGCTGTGAGCAACAAATTTGCCGCTGTGGCGGCGAGAAGATTTCGGCGTGTATTCATTAGATCACCTTGTTGGCGCGCACCATGATCGAATATGGCATCTTGACGCCGATCAGCTTGGCGGTTTTCAGGTTGACGGTTACCAGAAACCTGGTCGGCTGCTCGACCGGAAACTCGGCCGGATTGGCGCCCTTCAACACACGGTCGGCGTAGTAGGCGACGCGCCGGTACATTGCCGTGGGGTCGGGCCCGTAGAACAGCAGGCCACCCTGCTCGGCGAAACCATCGCCGTCGGCGACCGACAGCAGGCGCTGCTGGTTGGCCAGCGCGGCGATGCGCGGGCCAAGGCCGAGTGTATTGATGAACAAGGGCTGGATCGCCAGCCCTTCGGCACGCAGCTTTTGCATGGTGACAAAGGCGCCGTCAATTTGGTCTGCGTGGGTCACGATCACGGCATCGATCCTGATGCCCAGCGCCTTGCCGGCGCTTTCCATCTCGGCAATGAAACCCTTGTGTGCCGGGTCGCCGCCGTGCGCGAGGAAGGCCACGCGCGCAATTTTCGGCTTGATTTCGCGCAGCAGCTCAAGCCGCTTGCCGGCCAGTACCGGGTGCATCATTGACAGACCGGTGATGTTGCCGCCGGGGCGCCGCAGGCTCGCCACGAAGCCATTCGCCACCGGGTCGGCGGAAAGCGACACGATCGGGATGCCGCTGGTGGCATCGCGCGCCGCCGCCACCGCCGGTGTCGACAGTGCGACGATCAGATCCACCTTCAGTTGCACCAGTTCCTGCGCCATCGCCGCGAGGCGCTTGATGTCATTGCCGGCGCGGCGCATTTCGATGCGGATGTTTTTGCCCTCGATCCAGCCCAGCTCGCGCATGCCCTGCGTGAAGATTTCATCGCGCAGCGAGGGCTTTTCGGACAGGGTGAGGAAGCCGATCACGCGGATTTTTTCGGCGGGTTGGGCACCAGCAGGCCAGGGCGTGCTACCCAGCGCGGCAAAGAAGGCAGAAACCAGTTTGCGTCGTGTGTTCATTCAATCATCTCGTTGGCGCGCAACATCAGGCTGTACAGAATCGTGAGGCCGAGCGCTTTTGCTGTCTTGAGATTGATCAGCAGTTCGTAGGTGGTGGGCTGCTCGACCGGCAAATCGGCCGGTTTCGCGCCTTTCAGTATCCGGTCCAGGAAATAGGCCAGCCGCCGCGCCGCATCTTTGGTGTTCGCCTGATAGGTCATCAAACCGCCCGCCTCGGCAAACTGGCGCGAGAATGAAGTCGACGGCAACCGGTGTTGCAGCGCCAGTTCAATCGAGCGCTTCACCGGCAGGCTCGGCTGGTGAATCATGGCATCAACGCGCGGCTTCTGCCAGCCGGCAAATGCGGCGGCATAGTCGGCCTCGGTGCGCACCAGCACCGGCAGCACTTCGATGCCAAGCATGGTGCCGGCTTCACCCACCAGCTTCAGGAACGGCTGGGTGAACGGATCAGCCGCATTGGCCAATACGCCGACGCGGCGCACGGCGGGTACCAGTTCGCGAATCAATTCAAGATTCTTGGCACCTAGTTCGGCGGCGGTGCTCGAAAAACCGGTGATGTTGCCGCCCGGCCGCGCCAGGCTGGCCACCAGCCCGAGGCTGACCGGTTCTGCCGCCAGGATGACGATGGGGATGGTCGTGGTGGCACGCTTGGCCGCATGCGAGGGCGGCGTCTGGATACTGACAATCGCATCGACGTTCAGGCGCACCAGTTCCGCCGCCAGTGCGGGCAGGGCGTCCGTTTTGCCCTGCGCGGAGCGCAGCTCGAACACGATGTTCTTGCCTTCAACATAGCCGAGTTCGCGGATACGTTCGCGAAAGAATTCGTAATGCCGTTCCCAGTTGGCGTTGACCAGCACGCCGATGCGATAGACCTTGCCCGGGGCTTGCGCAAACAGTCGGGGTGGGATGACCAAGGCACCGGCGCCGAGGGTGAGCAAGCGTCTGCGCCGGCCCTGCAGGCTCGAATTTGTTGGCCCGAATCCGCTTGGTGTCGGTGACATGGTCTGTCTCCTTTGGCGCTGCGCAGGTGGTCTGGCTGGAGTTGCCAAGGCAGCTTACTCCTGCGCGTGGCGAAAGTCATGTGCATGGTGCGCCCGCAGCAGCGTGAATATTCACCCCGTGCGCGGCATCGGCGTTGCGGCTTCTCCCGGGCCATCTTCTGGAGAGCCGCATGGGGAGCCATTCTTGACGGCAACCCGGCCTGATGGCCGCTGCCACCAAGGTTTTCCACACGGCATCTTGTTTGAGCCGCAATTGCCTCCTGGCGCGCGGCGTATACCCGAGTCGAGCACATTTTTTGCTCTACAATCTTTCAGAAGGAGTTCACATGCCCGAGAAAATTATGCCGCTGACGACAGAACACTTGCGCATCATGCGCGAGGATATTGCCGGTCTCGGCAAGCGCATGGATGCCGGCTTTGCCGATCTCAAAAAGCGCCTGTCGCGGGTTGAGCAAACCATGATCGGACTGAAGCGCGACGAAGCGGAGACCGCCGCCGAGTTGACCGAACATCGTCACACCCTGGACCGCCTTGACGGCATCATTGCCGAACTGCGCGAGCGTCTTGACAAGATCGAGGCGCGCGCCGCCCACTGAGTAGCGGTGGAAACGATGGGTAAAGACGGTCGCATCCGCGACCTGCGCCGGCAGGCTCAATCAATCACCCGGTCCGCGCGCAAAAAAATTGACTGCGGAATTGTCAGGCCGGGCGAGTTCGCCACGTTAGGAAACGGGGCCAGGCTCGAATTTCTCTGGCAACTCACACTCCCAACTCCCCCTGCGCGCCATTCCCGGTCGCATTTCTCCCCAGCACCCTGGGTCGCCCACGCGGCCTTGCCTCACGGCGCTCGCCCGCCGCCCGCGCCACCCTCGCGTAAAAACGGCTGTCGCCCAATGGCTGGCTCTGGTTCAGTGCGAGCCGGATGTCATCCACCACCGCCGCATCAAGCTCCGCGCGAAATAGCGCCCGGTACGCCTTGCGCCGTGCAGCATCCGCAGCGCCGAGCGCCAAATAAACCTCATGCGGTGTCAAGCGCTCATCGGCCTGCCCCAATCCATTGCCCCGATAGCTGGTCCACCGGTAATGCGCCGGATCATCCACCAGCGCCGCCCGCACCGGGTTGAGCTCGATGTAGCGCATGCAGGCGAGCAAGTAGCTGTCGGCGTGAATCAGCGATGACTTGTAGCGGCTGTCCCAGAGGGTGCCGGTGCGCCGGTAGCTGCGGTTGATGTACTGCACATAGCGCCGGCCCAGCGAAATCATCAGACGCGGCACCGCCCCGGCATCCGGCGGTGTCAGCAGCAGATGCACATGGTTGGTCATCAGGGCATAAGCGTGCAACCGGCCACCCGTGCCAGCCAGTGCCTCACCGAGCCAATGCAGATAGCTGTGGTAGTCCTCTTCGCAGAAAAAACATGCCTCGCGGTTATGGCCGCGCTGAACGATGTGCAGCGGCTGGCCTGGGAGATGGAGGCGCGGACGGCGTGGCATCAGGCCAGTTTAGGTAGGGCAGGGAATTAAAGCAACCCTGGCCCCTTTTTCTCTTTTCTGGCCCCTTTTTCTCTTTTAAAGCAACCCTGGCCCCTTTTTCTCTTTTTTCCTGGCCCCTTTTTCTCTTTTTTCTCTTCTTCTTTTTCTTCTTTTTCTCTTTTTCTAACTAAAGAGCCGGCCACAATCGGAATGCCGGAAACGACACCGGACGCACCGTTTCAAAATGCCGCCGGTCCAAACTGAGTACATCAGCAGCGTGATGGCGCTCGGATGTCGCCATTACTGCAGCGTCAGCCAAGCCCAAATTGAAGGTTGCGTATTTTTCGAGCAACGCGCGGCAATATGCCGCGTCCTCGCGGGTGAACGCCTCGATCATGAAGAATCCCGATTCGACTGCGCGCAAGAAATCGAGCGCGGCTGCCGGTGACAGGCGTGCGCCGAGCATGTAGTCGATTTCAGCCAGAATTGCCGTCGGCACCAGCCGCAGAGCGGCTGCACGCACCGCCGCCACCGCACCCGCATGAGCGGTGGCGCTCGCATCGTACAAGGCGACGACACCGCTTGTGTCGAGCACCAGAGTGGCGGCGTAAGCCGTCATGGCGTAGGCTTGGGCAGCAGTCCTGCTCGCGCGGCGGGCGGCGGCGGCCATCAACGGCCGCGCCGCAGGCCGCCGCTGGCGACAGCTTTACGGATCGTTGCGCGCGTACCGGCTGCCAGGCCAGGCTGACCGCTGCGATAGGCACCGATACCGGGCGGCAGACTGGCCGTCGCCAGCGTGACGGCGTATTGCGCAACCGCCTCGCGCAGGATGTACGTCTGCGTATGGCCGGAGTGTGCCGCCAGCGAACGCAGGGCGTGACGCGTCTGCTCATCAAGGTACAAGGTGGTTTTGTGCATGGTCCGTGACACCCGGCAAACGTGGGGAAACCATATTACCTTATATGGTGTATGGTGTATGGTGTGTGGAGCGACAATTCAGCGAGGCGCTGGCACGATCCGGCTGCCGCCGCCTCACCACGTGCCTGACTGCGACTTACGCATGCATACGCCCGCGCCAATGCCTCTTTCTGCTTCCGGGCAAAATAGCACGATGTCAATCCAGCAAATGTGCACAGAGTTCACACCGCGCCTGGCGCTGACCTGCGTGAATCGAGCGGCGCATCCAACGCCCGGCTCGACGACCGATGCAATCAGGGCCATCGTCTTCCTGCACGGCATCGGTGGCCATCGCCAGCACTGGGACGATCAACTCGCCTTCTTCGCGCAGCGTGGCTTCACCTGCATCGCCCCCGACTTTCGCGGCTATGGCGGCAGTGAAGATTACGAAGGCGCGCTCGATTTCATTCACGATTTTTCCGCTGATGTGCTGCGCACGCTCGATCATTGCGGCATAGACAAGGCGCACATCGTCGGCCTGTCGATGGGCGGGCGCGTGGCGCGCTGGTTCTGG
>JANNCZ010000162.1:0-3453 GCA_031387185.1 Burkholderiales bacterium | reverse complement strand
CGGCGGCATCGCGACGCCAACGGAGGCCGCATCGCTCGGCGTGGTTGCCTCACTCGGGCTGGCGTGGCACGCCGGCAAGCTCTCGTTCGCCATGCTCAAAGAGGCCATCGAAGGCACCATGCGCACCACCGCGATGGTGATGCTGATCGTGCTCGCGGCGTACTTTCTCAACTTCATCATCTCGGCCATCGGCCTGACCACCCAGTTGACCTCGTTCATCGAGCAACTGGGCCTCACGCCGATGATGATGCTGTTCGCGGTGATTGTGTTTTACGTGATCCTCGGCTGCTTCATGGAAACGCTGTCGATGATGATCACCACCATTCCGATCATCGCGCCGGTGATGTTCAAGCTCGGGTTTGACCCGGTGTGGTTCGGCATTGTCATCATCGTGCTGATCGAAACTGCACTGGTCACACCGCCGGTGGGGCTGAATCTTTTCGTGGTGCAAAACCTGCGCAAGAGCGGCTCACTCAACGACGTGATCATCGGCACGCTGCCCTTTGTGCTGGCGTTGTTTGTGATTCTCGGCCTGCTCGCCGCATTTCCCGACCTGGCCTTGTGGCTGCCGCGGGTGGTGGGCTGAGTCAGGCGGCAGCAAGCATGGCGCCTTCACCGGGATCGTCTCTGGTCACGACAGGCTGGCCGAATTTCCCGGAGTGCGGCTGCGCCAACGTGCGACACTTGACGGCAACACCGGCAAATTTTTTTTGAGGGAGCGCACCATGTACCGCAGAACCAGCGTCGCAGCCATCACGTTATTCACCTTTCTCGGCATGGTTTGCGCCCAAAGTGCCAGCGCAGCGTCGAAGGACGAAATCGACGCCAAGGTCACCCAGGCGATCGAAGACTTCTACAAGCAAACCAGCGCTGGCAAAACCCTCGCGCAAAAAGCGGCGGGCATGCTGGTGTTCCCCGAAGTGATCAAAGCCGGCATCGGCATCGGCGGCGAATACGGCGAAGGCGCCCTCGTCATCAAGGGCCGGCCGGCGGCTTACTACAGCACGGCGGCCGCCTCCATCGGCTTTCAACTCGGCGCGCAA
Organism: Burkholderiales bacterium; assembly: GCA_031387185.1. Classification (GTDB taxonomy): domain Bacteria; phylum Pseudomonadota; class Gammaproteobacteria; order Burkholderiales; family JAEUOS01; genus CANJDH01. The sequence continues at coordinate 2,410 of JANNCZ010000162.1, read as the reverse complement.
GTCAAATCGCAGGTCATCCTGTTCATGAACCCCAAGGTGCTCGCGGACTTCCGCAAGAGTCAGGGCTGGAAGGCGGGCGTCGACGGCAGCGTCGCCCTCGCCACCCTCGGCGCCGGCGGCGAGATCAGCACCGACACCATCAAGGAGCCGATCATCGGCTTCATCTTCTCGAACAAGGGGCTGATGTACAACCTCACGTTTGAGGGGTCGAAGATTACGCGGCTGGAGCGGTGATTGAAGCGGTAGTTGAAACGGCGAGACGACGCTGATTAGATCCATGCTGCCTCGATGAGAAATTGATTTTTGTCAGTGTTCTCGGCGCAATTCAACCGGTTGTCGAGTGCGCACATTCTCGCCTCTGACGGGCTGGAGTAATATCCCCGCATGAGCCGAGTCATTCACGCGGTGTACGACGGGTCTGCCATTCAGCCTGTCGAGCCGCTTCCCTACCGTGCCAATACGCGTCTTCATATCGTCGTGGCCGAAGATCCTCATGGCGGATCGGGCGAATCGTTTTTGCAAATCGCCGAGGGGTTGAACCTGCCAGGGCCATCTGACTGGTCTTCCCGTCTGGACGAGTATTTGTATGGCGGCAGAGAACTCCCTCCTGCCGCCTGAGGTTTTCCTCGATAGGTCGTTCATCGCCGCCCTGACCGTCAGGGACGACGCGAATCACGCGGTCGCGCAATCGCTTTCACGCGCTCTGAGGGCCGCCGGAACGCAGATCGTCACGAGCGGTACTGGGGAGCGGTCGCCGTCGACCTATCGTATCCATTGCGCAACGCCATACAGCGACAGCAACGCCGGCGGCAACGCGAAAAACAGCAGCCAGTTGATGCGCCAGGTGGCGAGATTCATGGTGGGGTCGTGGGCGCGGGTTTGCTCGAAGTCTGCGCGGCTCAGGCCCTGGCGCGTGAAGATGACGGCGCAGGCGAGCAGCAGACACTCGACTACTGCGGTGCCGATGACGCTGTGCTGGGCCGCGCTGAGGGCGATGGCGAGCAGGGGGTAAATGACGATCGGCACGCCGTAGGGAAACGAGTAGCCCATGCCGCCTGATGGCCCGGCGGCGGCGTCCGGAGTGGCGCTATCCAGATTTGACGTTGTTGCGGACGAGGCGGCGCTGGCGGCAGTGGCGGCTGCGGACGCTGGCGGCGGTGCCCGAGTCTGGACGGTGGCTGCCATCGCGGCAGCTTCACGCGCGGCACGTTCGCGCCGTCGGCGCCGCCGGATCAACCAGACCAGCAGAGCGGGCGGGCCGGCGAAAACAAATGTGCCCCAGACGATGAGAACCAGTGCGGTTTCCATGGAACATGCTAGCACCGGCGCGGATCAAATGGAATAACTTGCCCGCCCATGCGCGCATCGATCCCGCCATGCTGGCGCCGTCCGGTTCCATTTGTTGAGATGCGGACGGATGAGGCAGAATAGCGGCAGGGCGGTGCGCCGCGCGCGGCCCAATTCCTGGAGAGCCTGGCCGTATGAGCACTACGCACGCTGATCCAACCACGGGCATTGAGCCCGCTGCTGGCGTGGCGGCGGGCACAGTCGATGTGGCTGCGGCGAACGCCGGCAGCACCGGCAAGATCGTCTGCAACGCCTGTCCCGTGCTGTGCAACATCAGCGACGGCCGCAGCGGCGCGTGTGACCGCTACGCGAATGTCGAGGGTGTGTTGACGCGTCTCGATCCGCTGGTGCTGGTGCAACGAGCACAGGCTGGAGAGCAAGGACTGGTGCGGCTCTCCGAGGCCATTGGCCCGGGAGGCGCATGGGACAAAGCTGAGCGGGGAGGTGCCTTGATAAATTCGGGGGCGGTTGAGGATGGCGTCGCGCAGGGCGCGAGGCAAGGCGCGGTACCAGAAATCTTCGTCACCGGCATCGGCTCGACCACCACCTACCCCGACTACAAACCCGCGCCCTTCATCGTCTCCTCGCAACACACGGGCGTGGACACCGTCACCGTGGTCACCGAGGGCGTGTTCAGCTATTGCAGCTTCAAGGTCAAGATCGACACCGACCGCTACATCGGCCCCGAGCAGGCCAACGTGCGCTGCGACGGTGAAGTAGTGGGGCATGTCACCACGGCGGAGTACGGCTCGCAAATGCTGTCGCTGGGCGGTGTGCATCACCTCACCGGGGGCAGCAAGAAGGAAGGCCGCGTCACCTGCCAGATGATGATGGACCTCGGCAACAAGAAGGCGGTCGAGTTCGAGATCGAAGGCGGCTCGAAAATCGTGGTGCAGGCCGGTCAGCCACCCATCATCAACGGCATCACCGAGCAGCGCATGCGTGTCGGCTGCGGCTCGGCCACATCGGCATCTTCGCGCCGCAGTGGAAGGACCACATCGACGAAGTCATCGTGGTGGACGACCACATCACCGGCGTGCTGACCGAGCACCAGGCCGGCAAG
>JANNCZ010000133.1:0-3774 GCA_031387185.1 Burkholderiales bacterium | reverse complement strand
GGCCTGCTGGTGATGACCTGGATCATCTACGACCTCCTATGCCGCTCACCGCTCGGTGACAACGAGCCGGCGCTGGCGGGCGTGATGTTCGTGTTGCTTGCAGCACTGGCCTACGGCCTGACCCACATGTTCAGCGGGCGCGGTGCCTTCATTCATTTCGGCGCGGTGATCGGCACCATCATGGTCGCCAATGTGTTTTTCGTCATCATGCCGGGGCAGCGGGCGATGGTCGCGGCCAAGATTGCGGGTCAGCCGGTTGATCCGATCCACGGCGCGCGCGGCAAGCAGCGCAGCGTGCACAACACCTATTTCACGCTGCCGGTGGTGTTCGTGATGGTGAGCAATCATTACGCCGGCTTCACCAATCACCAGCATGCCTGGGCGATCCTGATGGCGATTTCGCTGGCGGGTGCGCTGATCCGCCTCTACTCGGTGCTCTCGCACCGCGGCAACCAGCAGCACATGTTGTGGATGAGCGGCTACGGCATCCTGATCGGCTTGTTCATTGCGTTGTTTCCCAAGCCGGTGGAGCAGCCGGTGGGCGGTGTCAGGTTCACCGAGGTGAAACGCATCATCGACGCCAAGTGCGCGGTGTGCCATGCGGCGCAGCCCACCTTTCAGGGTTTTAACGCGCCTCCCAAAAATGTGATGCTGGAAACTGCTGCGCAAATCAAGACGCAGGCACAGCAGATCAACCAGCAAACCGTGGTGGCGCGTGCGATGCCGCCCGGCAATCTCACCAAGCTTACCGACGACGAGCGCGCGCTGATCGGCGCGTGGTTCGCCGGCGGCGCGAAAACCGAATAGGGTTTTGCCCGCCCGCCTCAGTGCTCAATGCTCACTGCGCAGTGAGCGCGGCTTTGGCCACGCCGCCGGTGCCGCGCATGTTGTGCCCCTGCGCCGCTACAATCTTCGCAAAACACCACGAAGGAGACTCGCATGACCGCCGTTGCCAACGCCATTGCGCGCGAGCTGCTCGCCGCGCGCGCCAAGTCCAAAGCGCTGCTCACCTACACCTCGCTGCCGCACGGCCTCACGGTGGAAGAGGCCTACGACATCTCGGCCGAAGTGCTCAAGCTGCGCCGTGCCGCCGGTGAGCATGTCACGGGCCGCAAGATCGGTTTCACCAACATGGGTATCTGGCCGCAGTACGGCGTCGATGCGCCGATCTGGAACTACATGTTCGACACCACCACGCGCATGGCACCGGGCAACACCGGCCTGCAATCGCTCAAGGGCGCGATGGAACCGAAGATTGAGCCCGAGATCGTGCTGTGTCTGCGCAGCGCACCGCGTCCCGGCATGAGCGAGGAGCAGTTGGCCGACTGCATCGACTGGATCGCCCACGGCTACGAGATCGTGCAGTCGCCTTACCTGGGTTGGAAATTTCAGGTACCCGACACCATCGCCGCATTCGGCTTGCACGGCGTGTTGATCGTGGGTACGCCGCGCCAGGTGCGCACCATCGCCGGTCTCAACCGCGATCTGGTCAAGGAGATGCGCGGCTTCAAGGTGTCGCTGTTCTGCAATGGCAAGTTGATGGATGAAGGCGGCGGCGCGAACGTGCTCGGCAGCCCGCTGCTTGCGTTGAAGCATTTGGTCGACGTGCTCGCGCACCAGCCCAATCACCACATGCCGGCCGCCGGTGAACTCATCACCACCGGCACGCTCACGGCGGCCTTGCCGATCAAGGCGGGCGAGACTTGGCACACCGCGTTCACCGGGATCGATCTGCCGGGTCTGCGGATCGGATTTGCGTAAATCCATCGATAGCGCATCGCCAGAAGCCGCTCCCACCAAGGATTGCAGGCCGACGACGGTGCAAGAGCCGCTCCCACCAAGGCTTTCAAGAGGTTGATATGGACAAAATTTGGCTGCAACACTATCCCGCAAGCGTGCCCGCCACGGTGGATGCGTCGCGCTACCCGTCACTCAAGGCGTTGGTGGAGGAAAGCGTTGCGCAATACGCTGACCGCGACGCCTACGTGTGCATGGGCAAGACGCTCACCTTCCGCGCGCTCGATGGCATGTCGCGCGCGTTCGCCGCGTGGCTGCAATCAAAAGGCCTGGGCGGCAATGGCAACAAGGGTGCGCGCGTCGCGGTGATGATGCCCAATGTGTTGCAGTATCCGGTGGCGATCTTCGGCATCCTGCGCGCCGGCTGCACGGTGGTTAACGTCAATCCGCTGTACACGCCGCGCGAACTCGAACACCAGTTGAAGGATTCGGGGGCCGAAGCGATTGTGATTCTGGAAAACTTCGCCACCACGCTCGAAGCGGTCGTCGCGCGCACGCGGATCAAGCATGTGGTGGTGGCCTCACTCGGTGACCTGCTGGGCCTCAAGGGCCTGCTGGTCAATTTCGCGGTGCGTCATGTCAAGAGCATGGTGCCGGCCTTTACGCTTGACCACGCCATCCGTTTCAACCGTATGCTGGGCGAGGGCATGGCGTGTGTGCTGGAGCCGGTCGATGTCGGGCCGTTTGACGCTGCGTTTTTGCAATACACCGGCGGCACCACCGGTGTCTCCAAAGGCGCGACCCTGCTCAATCGCAACATCGTCGCCAACATTTTGCAATCGGAAGCGTGGATGGCCCCTGCTTTGATGCGTGCCCAAGCGCAGGGTACGGTGGCGGTTGGCGAGCCGCTGAACATCGTCACCGCGCTGCCGCTGTATCACATCTTCTCGCTTACGGTGAACTGCCTGCTCTACACACGCATCGGCGGCAAAAATATTTTGATCGTGAACCCGAAGGACATACCGGGGTTCGTCAAGGAGTTGGCAAAACATACATTTCACATGTTCACCGGCGTCAACACGCTGTTCAATGCGTTGCTGAATCATCCGAATTTCGCCAAGCTAGATTTCTCCAGCCTGCGCGTCACCAACGGCGGCGGCATGGCAGTGCAGCAGGCGGTGGCCGAGCGCTGGAAAAAGGTGACGGGCTGCGCCATTGCCGAGGGCTATGGGCTTTCCGAGACCTCGCCTTCAGCCACCTGCAATCTGGTCACCGCGACCGAATTCTCCGGCACCATCGGCTTGCCGTTACCCTCCACGGAGATCACCATCCGCGACGACGATGGCCATGATGTGCCGCTCGGTACCGCAGGCGAGATCTGCATTCGCGGCCCGCAAGTGATGGCGGGATACTGGCAGCGCCCGGACGAGACCGCCAAGGTCATGTGCGACGACGGTTTCTTCAAAAGCGGTGACGTCGGCATCATGGACGCGCGCGGCTTCACCAAAATCGTTGACCGCAAAAAGGACATGATTCTGGTGTCGGGTTTCAACGTTTACCCGAATGAAATCGAAGAGGTGGTGGCGAACATGCCGCAGGTGCTTGAGTGTGCCGCGGTCGGTGTGCCGGATGCGCACTCGTCCGAAGCGGTCAAATTGTTCGTGGTCAAAAAGGACGCGTCACTGACCGAGGAAGCGGTGAAGGCCTTCTGCAAGGAAAACCTCACCGGCTATAAATGCCCAAAGCATGTCGAGTTCCGTACCGAGTTGCCGAAAACCAATGTCGGCAAAATATTGCGGCGCACCTTGCGCGACGAGGAACTCGCGCGGGTGCGGTAGTCTGAAGCCATCATAAAAAAAGGCCGCATCATGCGGCCCTTTTTCAGACAGGCGCGGCGCGTTATTTTGCGGCCAGCACTTGCTGCAACTCACCCGACTCAAACATCTCGGTCATGATGTCGGTGCCACCGATGAACTCGCCATTGACATAGAGCTGCGGAATGGTCGGCCAGTTGGCAAATGCCTTGATGCCCTGGCG
>JANNCZ010000132.1:0-8253 GCA_031387185.1 Burkholderiales bacterium | reverse complement strand
GCTGCAAAACTGCGCGGCGCGATCTTCGAAGAACCGCTCTGGCAGCGCGTCTCGCGGCATGATGCCCTGAAATCCGCGCCCACCAACGGTTTCGTCACTATCATCCGGCGGAGTTTTGGGCCGGCATCGCGGCGCGCTGCGTTACTTCGTACTGGCTTGTCCCCTGCCCCGCGTCAGTAGTAAGCTCTGTGGCCGCACCCAAAACAAAAGCCCGCTAATTCCCACGCCAAGGAGAGCCCGCCATGATGTCCCCCGACGAAATTGCAAGACTGGTCCCCGCCGAGACCGCTTCATTCCGCTCCCCGATTCCGACCCAATCGGTGTCGAGCGACGAATTTCTGCCGGCGCCGCAAACCGCCAAACAGCGCGAGTTTGAAGCGCGCATCAAGCAACTTGGTACTGAGCTCGCCAGGAAGCAAGGCGTCTCGCGCCGCACTTTTTTCCAGGGCGCGGCCGGCATGGCCGCAGCCTATGTAGCGATGAACGAGACCTACGGGCCAATCTACATGGTGAGCCGCGCCGAGGCGCAGACGCCGGAGATGGCCAACGCACGCGCCAATGCGTTGAAGGGCCAGTTCATCATGGACATGCACACGCACTTTTTGCGTGACGACACGCGCATCGAGGGTTTTGTGAAATCGCGCGAAGCGGTTGGCAAGTCGGGTTGGAACCCGGCGCTGGCAGGCAAGCCGCAGACCATTGAAGACCTCAAGTTCGCCAACTACTTCAAGGAAATTTATCTCGACAGCGACACCAAGGTTGCGCTCATTTCCGGCTCCGGCTCGGAAGAGCCGCGCGACTGGTTCCTGACCAACGAGATGAAAGCCGAAGCGCGCGCCGATGTGAACAAGAAGGCCGGCACCAAACGCATGTTTTCGCACGCCATCTTCATGCCCGGCATGCCGGGCTGGCTGGAGAAGGCAGAGAGGGACTACGAAACTCTCAAGCCCGATTCGTTCAAGGGCTATACCGTCGGTGATAACACCAACAAGCACCTGGCCAAACATCCTTGGCACCTCGACGACGAGAAGCTGCTTTATCCGTTCTACGAAAAGTTGGTGAAGTGGAGCAAGACCAATCCGAGTCTCGCCAACGTGTGCATTCACAAAGGCCTGTTTCCGCCGTCGACCAGCAAGCAGTTTCCCGATCTCATCAAATATGCCGATGTGCGCGACGTGGCCAAGGCGGCCAAGGATTTCCCGCAACTCAACTTCGTCATCTACCACTCGGCGTGGCGCTTTTCGGGCGGTGCGCACATCGATGGCTGGGAACAGTTCGAAAAAACCGGGCGCATTGACTGGGTCACCGACCTGTCCGAAATCCCCGCCAAGTACGGCGTCAAGAACGTGTATGGCGATCTCGGCCAAATCTTTGCGCAGAGCAATCTGGCCGAGCCGCGTCTCGCTGCCGTCATGATGGGCCAGCTTGTCAAGGGTCTCGGGGCCGATCACGTGGTGTGGGGCAGTGACGCGGTGTGGACTGGTGCGCCGCAGTGGCAGATCGAAGGACTGCGCCGCATCGAGATCCCCGAAGACATGCAAAAGAAACACGGCTTCGCACCGCTTGGCGCGCCAGACGGCCCGGTCAAGAACGCGATTTTCGGCGGCAACTCGGCGCGTCTCTACAACTTCACACCGCAACAGCGCGCCGCGCTCGACGGCGACAAGGTGGCGGTGGCCAAGGAGCAGTACGACCTGCACGCACATCTCGATGGCGGCGGGCGTACCAACTTGCGTTACGGCTACATGCAGCGCCCCGTCGCGTAACGCTGCCTGCCTCATCTTGGCGCCCGAAGCGGCATGCTTCGTGGCGCCTTTTTGTTACCCTCGCATTGACCCTACCGCTACGGATGCACCATGGCCAAGACAGTTAGCAAACCCGCGAACAAATCCACCGGCAAGCCCGCCTCCCGCCGTTTGGTCAGCAAACCGTGCGACCACACCTCTACGACGCTGACGCTCGGCGTGCAAGGCCGCATCGCCACCATCACGCTCAATCGCCCCGAGCGCCTCAACGCCATCAACGACGACATGCCCGGCGAAATCCGCCAGGCGGTGGAGGTGGCCAATGCCGACGACCGTGTGCACGTGATCGTGGTGCGCGGCGCCGGCAATGCCTTTTGCGCCGGCTATGACTTGAAGCACTACGCCGAGGGCGACCCGACCAACATCATCACCCAGCCGCTGCCGTGGGACCCGATGATTGATTACAAATTCATGAAGAAGAACACTGAAGACTTCATGAGCCTATGGCGCTCCTACAAGCCGACCATCGCGCGGGTGCATGGCTACGCAGCAGCCGGCGGCAGCGATATTGCGACCTGCTGCGACTTCATCGTCATGGAAGACAAGGCGCGTATCGGCTACATGCCGGTGCGCGTGTGGGGCTGCCCGTCCCCTGCAATGTGGGTCTATCGCCTCGGCGCAATGCGCGCCAAGCGACTGATGCTCACCGGCGACCTGATCGACGGCAAGCAGGCCTTTGAGTGGGGCCTTGCCACCGACGTAGCGCCGTTGGCCAAACTTGATGCCGCCGTGCAAAAGCTCGCTGATCGCATCGCCGGTGTGCCGAAAAACCAACTCATGATGTTGAAGCTGGTGATCAATCAGGCGATTGACCACATGGGCCTGGAGCAAACGCAGATGTTCGCGACGATTTTTGACGGCATCACGCGCCACTCGCCCGAGGGCCTGTGGTTCAAGCGTTATGCCGAAGAATTCGGCTTTCCCGCAGCGGTTGAATGGCGCGACAGCGGGCGGCCGATTCCCGAGCCGGCAGCGGGTAGCCGGGGCGACGAGTTCATGGTGCCACCGCCCAAGGGCGCACGTTCGCAGTGGTCGCGCGACAGCAGCGGGAAACGCGCTGGCAGCCGCGGCAGCACAAAGGACGGCAGCGCCAAGAAAGAGATTCGCAGCGCCAGCCGCAGTACGACAAGTGATGCGAAAACCCGCGAGTGAGTCGTGCGGCCCGAACGAGAATCGAACGAGAACCGAGAACCAAAGAGAATCGAGAACCAAAGAGAACCGAGAGCTGGGCCAGTAATAGCCAATGGGGCATGTCGATTAGATTCTCTGAAATTCCTGAAACCCGCTTCCACCAAGGTTTTCCCGGATGCATCGCCACAATAGCCGCTCACACCAACGATCTCCGTGAGGGCATTGGTCTCTACGGCGCACTCGCTCTCAAATCAAATCGAGCCTGGCCCCTTTTCTTCCTTATGGCCCCTTTTCTTCCTTCCTTTTCTTCCTTTTGCTCTTTTCTTTTGCTCTTTTCTTTTGCTCTTTTTGCTCTTTTAGAAATATTTTGTGGGCGCCGAGCCGAAACTGTCGTAATTCCGCCGGAGTGAACATGCATTTTCTTGCTTCGCCGTCTTCTTCTGATCGGCGTCTCTGACGCGTCTTCTTCGCGTTGGTTTCTGAGTTCTTCAAACTGCGCCAGAGGGTGAGCAGGTAGCCGCTGGAGCTGCTGTTCCCGCCCCGAACAGGAGCGGTCATGGCGCAGGCAGGACAGCGTAAGTGTTTGAGTTGCGGCGAATTTTTTGATGCGGATCATCGCAACCGCGAACGGCAGCGCTACTGCGCAGCCAACAGTTGCCGACAGGCGAGCCGCGCCGCCAGTCAAGCCGCCTGGCTGGTCAAACCGCAGAACCGGGACTACTTTCGCGACCCACTGCATGTTGCGCGGGTCCAAGCCTGGCGCATCGCGCACCCCGGTTATGGCCACGGCAAGCCCCGCCAAGCGCGCAGCCGATCTGCGTTACAAGATGCCTTGATCGCGCAGGTCACTGATTTGACTGAGGAATCAGGCAATCGTGGTCAGGGCGCAGCGACTCCTGCGTTACAAGATGCCTTGGAGACCCCCTCGCCGCTGCTGGCGGGCCTGATCGTGCATTTGTTCGAGTTGACGTTACAAGAGGACATAGCGGCGACCACCCGCCGTCTCGTACAACTCGGACACGACGCAATCAACCGGAGTCCCCGTCATGACGAAGACAGACAAACGCGTGCTCTGGCCCGAGCGGCTGCGCCAGGTACCCAGGCAATTTAGTTGGGTTGACCAGGCCCTGGTGCAGCGCGGCTTGATCGATCGCTGCGATGCGCGCGCAGCGGCGCTGTATCTGTTCCTGGTCACCGTCTGCGATGCGCAGGGCATGAGCTACTACGGTGCAGCCACGCTGGCAGCACGGCTGCGTTTAAGTCCCGAGGAACTGGGTGCGGCACGCGCGCAACTGATCGAACTGGGCCTGATCGCCTATCAGGCGCCGCTGTACCAAGTGCTTGCACTACCGGGAACCGCACTTCCAGGAGGCGCACCACGCACATCGCCCAACGCGCCGTCGCACACCGCGCCGAGTGGGCCACCGCGCCTGCCTGCAGCGGTGCGCGACCTCGATGGCCCGGTGAGCATCGCGCACCTGCTCGAGAGAATGAAGCAGCGCCATGCTTGACTACGCGGCCTTCTGCCAGATTCGCGACCACCTCGGTCGCCAGCAGTTGACCGTGGTGCAGACCGCGCGTGCGCTGGCTCTGGATCCACGCACGGTCGCCAAGTGGGCCGGCGTCGAGCAATTCCGCCCACGCGCCGGGGCGGCGCGCACCAGCAAGCTCGACCCCTTCAAGGGGCAGATCGTACGCTGGCTTGATACCCACCCGTACAGTGCGCAGCAGATCTTCCAGCGCCTGCGCGAGGCCGGTTACGCTGGCGGCCCGACCATTGTGCGGGCCTACGTGCAGCGCATCCGGCCGCGCCCCGCGCAGGCCTTCCTCAAACTCGATTTCGCGGCCGGCGAGTGCGCCCAAGTCGACTGGGGCGAGTTTGGCAGCATCGCGGTGGGCAACACGCAACGGCGCTTGAGCTTCTTCCTGATGGTGCTGTGCCACAGCCGCCGCATGTACCTGCAGTTCACGGTATCGCAGCAGATGGAGTTCTTCCTGGCCTGCCACGAGAACGCGTTTGCCGCCTTTGGCGGCGTCCCGGCGCGGATCATGGTCGACAACCTGAAGTCGGCGGTGTTGCAGCGTCTGGTGGGGGCCGCCCCGGTGTTCAATCCGAAGTACCTCGATTTCTCGCGCCATTGGGGTTTCGAGATCAGCCCCTGCAACGTGCGCAGCGGCAACGAGAAGGGGCGGGTCGAGAATGGCGTCGGCTATGTCAAGAAGAATTTCCTGTCCGGCCTGGAACTGGCCGACTTCGCCGCACTGCAACCAGCAGCTGCGCTGTGGGTCGATACGGTGGCCAACCTGCGTATCCACGCGGCGACCCAGCAGCGCCCGATTGATCGCTTCGAGGACGAACGGGCGCTTCTGCACCGGCTCAACCCGGCCGGCTTCGATCTGGCACGGGTCTGCGCGGTGCGCGCCACCAAGCAGTTCCGGGTGCCGCTTGATGCCAATCACTATTCGGTGCCGGCGCGCTATGCCGGTTACCGCTTGACCCTCAAGGCGTATGGCGAGCGGGTCTGCATCTATGACGGCGAGCAACTGGTTGCGCGCCATTCGCGCAGCATGGACCGGCATCAGGACATCGAGGACCCGGAGCATGCGCGGCAACTGCTGACGCAGCGCAAGAGTGCACGTGAGCAGCGCTTGCTGATGCAGTTCCTGGCGCTGTCGCCGCGCGCCGGGGCCTATCACGCAGGACTTGAGACCAAGCGCGTGAACGCGCGCGTGCATTTGCGCAAGATCCTGGCCCTGGCCGAACTGCATGGCACCGAGGCGGTCGCCCGCGCCCTCGATGATGGCCTCGAGCTGCAGGCGTTCAGCGCCGAGTACATCGCCAATATCCTTGCCGCGCGCCGGCGCATTGGCGAACCGCCGGCCGCCTTGCAACTTACCCGGCGCGCTGACCTGCTCGATCTGGAACTACCCGAACCCGATCTGTCGATCTATGACCGTGAACCGTGACCGTGAACCAGGAGACCTTTGATGCGAACCCGCCGTGACAAGGCACACCCCGATACCGATGCGCTGCGCGCGAACCTGCGTGCCTTGAACCTGCCTTTCATGCTGGAGAACCATCAGACCTTCGCACAGACCGCCGCCGCCAAACAGTGGTCGCACTTGAACTACCTCACGGAGTTGATTGACGGTGAGGCCGCAGCGCGCGATGATCGCCGCGTTCAGCGCTGCATTGCCCTGGCACGCTTCCCGGTGCCAAAGACGCTCGATCAGTTCGACTGGAACTGGCCGGCCAAGATCAATCGCCTGCTGATCCAGAATCTGTTCCATCTAGACTTCGTCAAGGCGCGTGCGAACGTGGTGTTCATCTCCGGTACCGGGTTGGGCAAGAGCCATCTGATGACCGCGCTCGGCCATGCGGCATGCCTGCGCGGCCATTCGGTGCTGTTCACCGGTGCCATCGAGATTATCAATTCGTTGGCCGCCGCCCATGCTACCGGCAGCATCAAACGAGCGCTGCATCACTATGTCAAACCTGAAGTCTTGTGCATTGACGAATTGGGCTATCTGCCAATCGATAAGTTCGGTGCAGACTGCCTGTTCCAGATCATCAGCCATCGCTATGAGCGCGGCGCCACCTTGATCACTACCAATCGCGTCTACAAACAGTGGGCCAGCATCTTCAACAACGATGCGGTGCTCACTTCAGCCTTGCTCGACCGCCTGCTGCATCACGCCGAAACCGTGCGTATCGATGGCAAGAGCTATCGATCCAAGGATCAAATCGAAATCTGACCGACCGCTCGGTTCACGTAACGATCATCCCCGGATACACCGCGCAACCCTCAAAACCTGTCAGCATTTCCAAACCGGCAAAATGGCTACATGTTCGCGATGTCGCCCACAATATTTGGATTCGTCAGACTTTCGAATGGGCAAAAGGCTGCAAATCGGTGCCGTTATGGCCCAAGCTGCTTCCCGGCGTCAGGCGCGCGCCGGCGCGGTGCGCATGGCGTCGAGGTCACCGTCCCATTTGAGCTGGCCGCCGAGCGCCAGCACTTTTTGATAGGCGCGCTTGCGCGCCAGAATTTTGAGCGCTGCCTCGACAGTTTCCTTTTTGGTGGCGAAACCGCCGGCCTTCATCGCGGCGGCCATCAGTTTGCCGTCAATTTCAATATTGGTGCGCATTGTTGATCTCCATGTGTATCAGGTGGTATCAGTTTACACATGACCTCCGCGCACACCCACACCCCCTCAAGACGCGCCGGAAAGCTCCCCGGATCGCGCTGAAAAGATTGCACGCAATTCTCCCCAAGCGGGGCCCTGGATTTGAGGCCGGTATTGGGCGACGGCATCCTGCACTTGTTCGATCACCTGCCCTGGTGAACGGATAGCGCACGAATCGATTCCGAATTTCTCCAGCGTCTCACGGTTCGGCCAGGATCGGGTCTTGTTCAATTTGAGCGCCAGGATATCCTTGGGAATATAGGCCGTCGTGCAAACTTGGTCGTAGATGGGGGACAGTCGGCAATCGTCCGTGGCCGGATCGGTATAGCGCATGCCGAAATTTTTCAGGTGGGCATCACCATTTTTCAGCACCACCGCGAGGACCACCGACGCGTAATATGCCTGAAGCGATGCGTGCAGATGTTTCGCTGAACAGGTTTGTCTGATCGTCGCGGCAACCATCTCGTACGATCCTTGGTACTTGTCCGCGTTTACCTTCCCCTGAAGGGAAACCATATCCTCGAAGCCGAGATATTCACCGGCCAGGTTACGGTCAAATCTTTCGATGGCGAGCCTGCGAAAGTCTTGCGACAGGCTGAAATCCGGGACTTCGATCAATCCGGTGTTGCGCGCGATCGAAAGACAGTGGTATTCGTTTTCAGTGACACCAGGGTATTCGCCACCGTCAATCTTGACGATGACTTGCCGCGCACGAAGTGTGGTCCTGTCGCCCAGGCTTTTTTTCGATCTGTCATGGGCGAGGGATTCGTCCGTTACCGGGACGACCACTTTTGGTTGCACCCCGGCAATCGCAGTACCAATCAGGTATTTGTCGCTCAAATACTCAAACAGGTCCCGGCTGTGCTGGTCGGACATGATCTCGGCCAGGCTCTCAAACCCGGTGGTCTCGACCGGGGGCTCCGGGTGGGTTGAAACACGCAGGCGCCCAATGGCATTGCCGCCAGACAAGGCCAGGAGTGCCATGTCATCCATTTTCATGACCTTGCCGAATTTCGACTCGATCCGGTCTTTGAGATAACCCTCCGGAAGGAAGGTCTGAAACACCGGCAACATCGGATTGGTGCGCCAAGGATCAGACCGTAATGGCATGATGAGGGAAATCTCCTGG
>JANNCZ010000129.1:0-20301 GCA_031387185.1 Burkholderiales bacterium | reverse complement strand
TGTGTCCGAGACGGGATTCGAGTTCGCTGGCATCCATGCTGAGGCACTCCGCGCGTTGCCGCGCGGCGGCAGGTCAGGGGTCGTTGCTGCTGCCGGAAAATTCGAACAACACGCTGACGTTTTGAAACAGCGGTATCTTTTTGTCGTACTTGAAGGCCACAACAATGTTGTTGCCTTCCTTGGTCACTTCCAAATCTTTTCCGGTGATGGCACTGATATCGTCAACCTGCGCGCGCTTGTCGAAATTGCGCTGCACATCCGCCACCGTTTTCGCCCCGTCTTTTGACGCCATCGCTGCCTTTTTTATGGTGCCAAATTCGATGTAGGCAGGAATGGTCTTGAGCGCACCGACCGCCACCAGCACAATCATCATGCAAATCAGCGCAATCCCCAGCATGCTCACGCCGCGCTGGGATTGGATGGTGTTTTCCATGGTATTTCCCCTCAATCTGTACCGTTTAGTCAAACCCGCCGACGCGGGACAAATCAAAACTCAACCCGCCCGTCCAGTTCATCCAGATGCCGAACGCCTTGCCTACAATATTGGCTTCCGGGACAAACCCCCAGAAGCGGCTGTCTTCCGAATTGTCCCGATTATCGCCCATCATGAAGTAGTGACCGGACGGAACTGTGCAGATGACACCGGCATTATTGTAGAGGCAATTTTCGCGATTCGGGAATGCAGCGGCGGAGTTGATGAACGAAGGCGCATCTTCATCATTGAGCACACGATGCGTCTTGCCGTCGAAGGTTTCCGAAAACTGTTGCGCATAGCTGGCACGCTCCCTGTGCAGGTAGTCGGGTAACGTGGACGTGACGACGGCAACATCGTTGACGGTCAAACGCTTGTTTTGGTAGGCAATTTTGTCACCTGGCACACCCACGACGCGCTTGATGTAGTCAAGCGAAGGATTGCGCGGATAGCGAAACACCATCACATCACCGCGCTGCGGGCTGCCCATGTCGATCACCTTGACATTGATGACTGGCAGACGCACGCCGTAGGTGAATTTATTGACCAGAATGAAATCACCGATCAACAGGGTTGGGATCATCGAGCCAGAAGGAATCTTGAACGGTTCCACCAAAAATGAGCGCAGCGCAAATACCACCGCAATCACCGGGAAAAAACTGGCGGGAAACTCCAGCCACACCGGCGGTGTGCGCTTCTCGTTCGACAGGCGCCGTACTTCATTGTCACGATGGTCTTTGGCGTAGACCGCCGGGTTGATCGCCATGCGTTCGTCCAGCGCTTTGACCTCGGCTTCGAACACCCGCTGACGGCGCTTCTTGAACACAAAAAGATCGGCACACCAGAACACGCCGGTAAACAACGTCAGACAAAACAGAATCAGGGCAAAGTTCATCAGCCGTCCACCTGCAAAATCGCGAGGAAGGCCTCTTGCGGAATCTCAACCGTGCCGACCTGCTTCATGCGCTTCTTTCCCGCTTTCTGTTTCTCCAACAGTTTGCGTTTGCGCGAAATATCGCCGCCGTAGCACTTGGCGATCACGTTCTTGCGCAGCGCCTTGACGTTTTCGCGCGCAATCACGCTGCCACCAATCGCCGCCTGGATCGCCACGTCAAACATCTGGCGCGGAATCAGCCCGCGCATTTTGGATACCAACCCGCGGCCGCGGTATTGCGCGTTGGCGCGATGCACGATGATTGACAGCGCATCGACTTTTTCGGCGTTGATGAGCACATCGACTTTGACCACGTCGGCAGCGCGATACTCCTTGAATTCATAGTCCATCGACGCATAACCGCGCGAGGCCGATTTCATCTTGTCGAAAAAATCGAGCACGATTTCGTTCAGCGGGATTTCGTAAGTGAGGTGTACCTGACGCCCGTGGTAGGCCATGTTGATCTGGTTGCCGCGCTTCTCGTTGCACAGGGTCATGATCGCCCCAACGTATTCCTGGGGCATGAACAACTGCAAGGTCATGATCGGCTCGCGAATCTCTTCGGTGCGCGCCGGGTCGGGCAGTTTGTCCGGATTGTCGATCACCAGCAATTCACCGTTACGCAACAGCACCTCATACTTTACCGATGGTGCGGTCGTGATAAGGTCCATGTCGAATTCGCGCTCAAGACGTTCCTGCACAATGTCCATATGCAGGAGGCCGAGGAAGCCACAGCGAAAGCCAAAGCCGAGCGCCTGCGAGACCTCGGGTTCGAACTGCAGCGAGGCATCGTTGAGTTGCAGTTTTTGCAGCGACTCGCGCAGCGCTTCATACTGATTCGATTCGACAGGGAACAAGCCTGCGAACACCTGCGGCTGGATTTCCTTGAAACCGGGCAACGCCTTGGCTGCGGGGTTGTCCAGCAGGGTGACGGTATCGCCCACCTTGGCGACCTTGAGTTCCTTGATGCCGGCGATGATAAAGCCGACTTCACCCGCCGAAAGACTCTGGCGCTGCAGCGACTTGGGGGTAAACACACCCACTTGTTCACACAGGTAGGTGCCGCCGGACGCCATCAATTTGATGCGATCCTTGGGCCGCAAGCTGCCTTCCATCACCCGCACCAGCATCACCACGCCGACATAATTGTCGAACCAGGAATCAATGATGAGAGCCTGAAGAGCGTTGGTGGGTGAGCCTTTCGGCGGCGGCACCCGCGCGATCATGGCCTCGATGATGTCGATTACACCTTCACCTGTCTTGGCGCTGGCGCGCACAGCATCCTGGGCATCGATGCCGATCACGTCCTCGATTTCAGCTATCGCATTCTCGGGGTTCGCCGACGGCAGATCAATTTTGTTGAGCACCGGCACCACTTCGACATTGAGGTCGAGCGCGGTGTAGCAGTTCGCCACCGTTTGCGCTTCCACGCCCTGGCTGGCGTCCACCACCAGCAGCGCGCCTTCACAGGCCGACAGCGAGCGGCTCACTTCATAGGAAAAATCGACGTGGCCGGGCGTGTCGATCAGGTTGAGCTGGTAAACCTGCCCGTCGCGCGCCTTGTAGCTCAGCGCCGCCGTTTGCGCCTTGATGGTGATGCCGCGCTCGCGCTCCAGATCCATCGAATCGAGCACCTGGGCTTCCATCTCGCGGTCTGACAGGCCGCCGCACAGCTGGATGATGCGATCCGCCAAGGTCGACTTGCCGTGATCGATGTGCGCGATGATCGAAAAATTGCGAATATGCTGCATAAAAAATAACAAGGGCGCGGCGTGTCAATCCACGCGGCGCGCCCTGATAAACCTTCACAAGAACTGCATGTAGGCCGGTATTTTAGCGCAAAGTGCTGTCTGGGTCCGCCCTGAAAACACGCTGAAAACGCCCTTGGAAGGGCTTTTCTCAGTCTCAACGGCGCTCGGGGCGCACCGTGATGTATTGCGACGACTCGCCGCGCCGCACGAGCAGTGCTGCCACTTTGGTGCGATCCAGTTTGCTCACCAAATCATTGAACTGCTTGGCATTGGTCACCTCAGTATTCTGAATCGACATGATGACATCGCCAGTGCGCAACCCCGCGCGCGCTGCCCCGCCTTCAACCGCATCGACCTGCACACCGCGTTCGACTTTCAGTTCACGGCGTTTTGCATCGTTCAAATCGGACACTACCAGCCCCAGTGCATTGGCCTCGGCCTTACTCTCCTTCGGCGCGGGCTTGCCGTCGGCCCCACTGCGCCCGCTGCGCTGCGCGGTGCGCTCAGGTTCCATTTCACCAAGAGTCAAGCTGATGTCGCGCGTGGCACCATTGCGCCAGATCTGCACCTGCACCCGCTGACCGGGCCGTGTATTGCCGACAATGCGCGGCAAATCGGTGTGCTTGTCCACAGTCTTGCCGTCGAATTTGAGAATCACGTCACCTTCCTTCAAGCCAGCCTTTTCTGCCGCGCTCGCGGGAATAACCTTCTCGACCACCGCGCCGGACGGCGTCTTCAAGCCCAGCGACTCAGCCACATCCTTGTTCACCGCGCCAGGCTGCACCCCGAGAAAACCACGCGTCACGCGTCCGGTGGCCTTGATCTGGTCACCGACACGCATTGCCTCATCAATCGGAATCGCGAACGAAATGCCCTGGAAGCCGCCCGAGCGGCTATAGATCATCGAGTTGATGCCGACCACTTCGCCACGCATATTGATTAGCGGGCCACCCGAATTGCCCGGATTGATCGCGACGTCAGTCTGGATGAACGGCACGTACTCCCCCGTGTCACGCCCCTTGGCGCTGACGATGCCAGCGGTCACGGTGTTGTCGAGCTCGAACGGCGAACCAATTGCCATCACCCATTCACCGACACGCAGGCGGTTGGAGTCGCCAATGGTCACGGCGGGCAAGCCAGACGCTTCGATCTTCAAAATCGCCACGTCGGTGCGCTGATCAGCGCCGACCAATTTCGCCTTGAATTCACGCTTGTCGGTCAAGCGTACATAGATATCGTCAGCGCCACGCACCACGTGGGCATTGGTCATCACAAATCCATCCGTACTGAGCAAAAACCCCGAACCAACACCGGACGGCACTTCTTCGCCGCGTTCACGGTCAGGTGCTTGCCGCGGCTCGGCGTCATCGCGCCGCGGGGTGCGCTCATTGCGCTCGCCGCGCTGTCCGGGTGGACACATCCAGGGGAAAAATTCGCAAAACGGGTTGGCCTGATCGCCGCCGCCTTGGCCACCCGGCGCACCAAAGCCGCGCTGACCGGCGCGCCCGCCCACCACGGTCTGGGTGGTGCGAATATTGACCACGGTAGGGCCCACCTTGTCGACCAAATCGGTGAAATCAGGCAGTGCACGCGTCTGCGCAAAATTCCCGGAAGAGAATGGCAGGAATGCGCACAGCACAAGAGCAACACGTAAAAAACGCGGCATAAGATTCCTCACAAAAAAAGACGGTCTGCCCAAGATGGCAAAAATTGGCTTGATGAATAGAGAAGGCTTGAATGTCTACGGTTCGTTGCGCTTTGTGGTCGCAGCAACGGGCTTGAACTCGATGGCGCGCGCGATGCGCGTCACGCAGGCAGCGGGTGCTTCGCCCAACACGGTGACCACATGATCGGCGATCAAACGCCGGTAGACATTGGCCGCGCCGTGCACGGTGGCACCATCTCGCACTTTCACACCGGGCCGCGCCGGTTCGACAAAAACCGACACCGAACTCAACCCATCCGAGAACACCACTTGCCCCAATTCGGCACCATCGCTGCGGCTGCGCTTCATTTCGGAAATCTTGCGAAAGCCAGGGATGGCCGCGTCGATCTTCCAGCCAGCCTCAGCCAGGTTTGCATCCGACACCTGCGCACCGGCCACACGCCAGTCACGACCGCCATCACGGCGCGCAAAGCGGGCTTGATACTTCTCGACAATGCCGCCGATCTCCACCTGCGTGAAGCCAATTTGCTCAACCACATCGCCCTTTTCGTTGAACATCTGCGCCTTGAGCAACAGGCCAGTATTCATGTCCGCCCATAATTTGTGGCCGTAGCGCAGACCGTCCTTGGGTTCGAGCAACAACACTTGGCAATCCAAGCCGGCTACACGCTGGGTATCCCATTTGCGCACGGTGTAGTTGTCGGCAAATTTGGCGGCGCCAATGCCAGTTGCTGCCGGCCCCGCGTTGCCGTGTCCCTGCCCCACACCGGAAGCAGCAGCCATCGCCGCCATGGCGCTGGAGGTACCAGCCACAGCCGTTCCGCCAGCAGTTGAAGCCGAAGCCGCAGGTTGCGGTTCGATACCCAGAGCAGGAAAGCCCGGCTGGCTGCGCCGCTTTTCAACCAACACTGTCTTGGAGTCGGGAAAAAAGCTGCGCACTTCATCGTTAACCCGCACCACCACCACCGCCGCGCCTTCGAGCATTTCGAGCCGTTCGCGTTCGCTGCTGCCCTCGACCATATGCGTGATGCGCGAGGTCTGCGGTTGCCCGCCCTGCTGCAAGTAAACGAAAGTGCCGGTGTAATTGAGCTTTTGCGCAGCATGGCCGATCCGCTCTAGCCATTGCATGGCGTCCAGGTTGGGGTTGGCGAATGTCGCCGATGCCAACACTGCCAGCACGCCGCTGAGCAGCCACGCGGCTGCGCGCGCACGCGTTTTACTGACCGTCATAGCCCGCCGTGCGCACATGAGAGACCACGCCGCGCATGGCGAGCCCTGTCGAGTAATGCCGGTGCGCCATCAAATACTCGCTTGACAGCGTACGCAGCGCCGGATCGGCCGGGGGGGGCTGCGCGCCGCCCGCACTTGCCGCCGGCGCAAGGGTCGCGGCCGGCAGCGCAGCGAGTGCGCGTGCCTGTATCTCCCCGGTTTGCTGCGCAGCCGGGAGACTTGATGGCTGCGCCCCTACTGTTGGATGCGCCGCAGCCAAAGGCTGCGCACCTCCCAAAGCGGCTGCGGAAATTTGCGCGCCGGACTGCGCCATCTGCTGATTTTGCGGGTTTTGCGCACCATCGCGCTGCGGGAGCACAAGCAAGCCTGCTGTCACCACCGCCGCAACGCTGGCCGCCACTGCGACCGGCATGCGCCAGCGTTGCGCGCCAGAGGCAGGCTGTACGGCAAATGTCTTGGACACTTCGGGCGCAAACAAAAAAGGTTCCGCTTCGAGCTGCGCCTTGAGGCGGTCACCGAAGCCATTGGTTAACGGCACTGCATCTTCACTGCGCAACGCATCACCGATGCAGTGATAAACCAGCCAGTCGTGACGCAGGGCTGCGTCCGACTTCAGCGATAGCAGCAAGTGGTCGCGTTGCTCGACCGGCAACTCGCCATCCATGTAGACGGACACCGCTACACCACGCGTAACATCCTCATCTGTATTCATGGTCACCATCCCGTTTTCCTTGAACTGGCCTTGCCTGGACTGGCCTTGATTGAATTGGCGCCTACCAGCGCTGGTCCTTGTGGGTGCCCAGCAGCGGGCGCAATTCTGCGGCAATCGCCTCACGCGCGCGAAAAATTCGCGAGCGCACCGTGCCAATCGGGCAATTCATCACGTCTGCAATCTCATCGTAACTCATGCCTTCAATCTCGCGCAGGGTAATCGCTGTTCGCAGTTCTTCGGGCAGGCGCGCCATCGCTCCATTCACTGTCTCCGCTACTTGCCGCGACATCAGTATCGACTCGGGCGTGTTGTTGTCCCTTAGTTGCTCTGCTTCCTCAAAAGTTTCCGCTTCTTCTGCGTCTTTTTCGGTAGAGGTCGGCGCGCGCCGGCCCTGGTTCATCAGAAAGTTCTTGGCCGAATTGACGCCAATCCTGTACAGCCAGGTGTAGAACGCCGATTCACCGCGAAACTGGGGCAGCGCACGATAGGCCTTGATGAAGGCCTCTTGCGCCACATCCTCAACCTCGGCCGGATCGCGCACCAGCCGGCCAATCAAGCGCGCCAGCTTGCGCTGGTACTTTGCCACCAGCAGTTCAAAGGCGTGCTTTTCACCGCGCTGGGCGCGCGCAACCAGCTGCTGGTCAACATCGCGTTCGGACAATTTTTAATCCTGTGAGCAAACAGACTTTGCGGCGAGCTTAACATCGGCCTGTACTGGCCTCAATCTGAGTGCACGCAATCGGCAATTTTCAAGGGTACGACGCACTGTTCAGCCACCGGCCCAGAGCGCTGCGCTGCGCACGCGGCCAGGAGGCCGTCCACAGCACCACTCGCTGCCGCACTCCTCCAGAGTCTAGTTGCAGCACCGTGAGGGCACCCGCTGAAAACACGGAAACCAGCGTGGCCTGCCAGCGCGTCATCCCATCGTCAGCCTCGCACACACCGCCGTCGTTGAGCAGCAACCGGTCAACGCAGTTCACCGGGAGTGCTCGACTGAACAATGACAAAACTGCAGTCAAGAACAGAAGTAACAGGGCAATTAGCGCCGCCAAGTGTGCATCATGCAGCAGCAGAACTACCGCTACGCCCGCCGAGAGCGCCAATATCACAGCAAGCACCAGTGTTGCCGCTGATCGCGTCAGAAGCCGAATCTCGATACCGCGCGCGCTCAAATCCGCTTCAACACCAGTGTGCTGTTGGTGCCGCCAAAACCGAAGGAATTGGATACGGCTACCCGCACCGGCATGTCACGCGCCATGTTGGCGCAGTAATCAAGATCGCACTCCGGATCCTGATTCTGCAGATTGATGGTCGGTGGCGAAATCTGGTGTTTCACTGCCAACGCACTGAACACGGTTTCGATGCCGCCCGCTGCGCCGAGCAAATGGCCGGTCATCGACTTGGTCGAATTGACCACCAGCTTTTTGGCGTGAGCGCCGAAGGCAGCCTTGACCGCCTCGGTTTCATTTTTGTCACCCAGCGGCGTCGAGGTGCCGTGGGCGTTGACGTAATCAACCTCGTCCGGGTTCACCCCGGCATTACGCAATGCATTGAGCATCGACCGGCGCGGGCCGCTTTGATCGGGCGCGGTGATGTGGTGTGCGTCGCCCGTCAGCCCATAGCCCGCCAACTCGCAATAGATGTTGGCGCCACGTGCACGCGCATGCTCGTACTCTTCCAGCACTACTACGCCGGCCCCTTCCCCGAGGACAAAGCCGTCACGATCTTTGTCCCACGGGCGGCTGGCAGCCTCCGGGTCGTCATTGCGCAGTGAGAGCGCGCGCGACGCGGCAAAGCCGCCAATCGCGAGGCGCGTGATGGTGGACTCTGCACCGCCCGCAAGCATCACGTCAGCATCACCGTACTCGATCAAACGCGCGGATTCGCCAATGCAGTGATTGCCGGTGGCACAGGCGCTCACGCAGGCGAGGTTCGGTCCCTTCAATCCAAAAATGATCGACAGATGCCCGGATATCAAATTGATAATTGACGACGGAATAAAAAAGGGAGAGATGCGGCGCGGTCCGCGCTCGGTCATCGTCGCATACATTTCCTCGATCATGCGCAGGCCGCCAATGCCGGAGCCGACGTTGACGCCAATTCGCTCGCTGTTGGCGTCGGTTACTGCGAGACCGCAGTCTTGAAACGCCTGCATGCCTGCCGCGATGCCATATTGCATGAACGTATCCATGTGCCGCGCTTCCTTCGCAGGCACATAGGGTTCGAGGTCAAACCCCTTCACCTCGCCGGCGATATGGCAGGCAATCGCCGCTTTTTCGTCAGCAGGGTCAAACCGCGTGATGCGCGTGATACCCGACTTGCCAGCCTTGGCATTGCCCCAGGCATCGCTGACATTGTTGCCGATCGGGCAAATGATGCCCAATCCGGTAATCACTACCCTGCGTTTTTCACCTGCAAAAGCCACTGTGCCGCTCCCGCCTTGCGTGGTTTCATCGTGCTGTCCATGTTCACCGTGCCGTTCACCGTGCCGCCTGACGCCCCGAATGCCTCATTGCACAGGGCGGCGGCCCGGGTCCGGTGCGTCAAGCCTTCTTGTGCGAATTGACGTAGTCGATGGCTTGCTGCACGGTGGTGATTTTCTCGGCGTCTTCGTCGGGAATCTCGGTTTCGAATTCATCCTCCAGCGCCATCACGAGTTCGACCGTATCAAGGGAATCGGCACCCAGATCGTCGACAAACGACGACTCGTTCTTGATCTCTGCTTCGTTGACGCCAAGCTGCTCGGCAACAATTTTTCTGACGCGCTGTTCGATGTTTTCCATACGACGAGCCCTTCCCGTTTATAAGAATAAAAGCGGCGCGATTGTAGCAGTTTTGCCCTGCTACACCGCGCCTCGACACCGCGCATGGCACCGCTCACTGCACTGCAACATCCGCTGCGTTAAACGTACATGCCGCCGTTGACATGCAGCGTGGTGCCGGTGATGTAGGAGGCCTGCGGCGACGCCAGAAACGCCACTGCGGCGGCCACATCGTCTACCGCACCCAGACGCCCAAGCGGAATCTGCGCCAACAACGCAGCCGTCTGCGCCTCGGTCAGCGAACGCGTCATGTCGGTTTGGATAAACCCAGGCGCAACGCAATTGACCGTGATGTTGCGGCTGCCGATTTCGCGTGCCAGTGCCCGCGTCATGCCCGCCACGCCGGCCTTGGCGGCCGCGTAGTTGATCTGCCCCTGGTTGCCGTTGTGGCCCACAACTGACGTGATATTGATGATGCGTCCGGTGCGTGCCTTCATCATGCCGCGCAGCACGCCGCGCGACAGGCGGAATACGGCGGACAGATTGGTCTGCATGACGGCATCCCAGTCCTCGTCGCGCATGCGCACCGCGAGGTTGTCCTGGGTGATGCCGGCGTTGTTGACCAGGATCGACACCGCACCCTCAGTCTGTGTGATGTCGGCCAGCAACGCGTCGATGCGCGCGCCATCGTTGACGTTAAGCGCCGCACCACGGCCCGTCGTACCGGCACCTTGCAGTGCGGCGGAAATCGCGGCCGCACCCGCCTCAGACGTCGCCGTGCCAATTACGGTGGCACCTTGTGCGCCCAGAGCTGCGGCAATCGCCTGTCCAATGCCGCGTGAGGCACCGGTGACCAAGGCCACCTGCCCGCGCAATACAGCCGTAGCGGGAGGAACCGCGGCACACCCGTTTGCGGTTTCACTCATTTGATTGCCTCCAACGCCGCGCCCAGCGAGGCACTATCCGTCACCGCCAACGCCTGCATTGACGGCGCGATGCGCTTGACCAATCCTTGCAGCACCTTGCCGGGGCCGATTTCCACCACGTGCGTCACGTTCATCTCCACCATTTTTTGCACCGTCTCCACCCAGCGCACCGGTCGCGCGGCTTGCATTGCCAGAACTTCGCGAATCTCTTCCGCACTGGCATGTACCGCCACATCGAAATTGTGAATCACCGGAATCTGCGGGGTACGGATCGCCACGCCAGCAAGGCGATCACGCAACTTGTCAGCCGCCGGTTGCAGCAGTGACGCATGAAACGGCGCCGACACTGGCAGCGCCAGCGCACGCTTCGCCCCCCTGGCTTTGGCCAGAACACAAGCACGCTCGACGGCTGTCTTGTGGCCCGCAATCACGACTTGCGCGGGTGCATTGAAATTGACTGCTTCCACGACTTCTCCCTGCGCTGCCGCAGCGCAGACCGCGCGCACCGCATCGTCGTCCAGTCCCAGCACCGCCGCCATGCCCCCCATCCCGGCCGGCACGGCCTCCTGCATCGCCTGCGCGCGAAAGCGCACCAGCGGCACCGCATCGGCAAAGGCCAGCGCACCTGCCGCGGTCAGTGCGGTGTATTCGCCCAAACTATGACCCGCCATCACTGCCGCTTGCGGGCCACCCGCAGCGCGCCAGGCTTCGAACATCGCGTAGGCCGCTGTCAACATCACCGGCTGTGTGTTGACGGTTTGATTCAGATCTTCGGCTGCCCCTTCGGCAACCAGCTTCCACAGATCTTGCCCCAGCGCGCCGCTGGCCACATCGAACGTCTGCTTCACCGCCGCATTGCCGGCAAAGCCCTGCATCATGCCCACCGATTGCGAGCCCTGCCCCGGAAAAACAATTGCCAATTTCATGATGAGATTGTGTTTTCTGCTGTTGAACCGAATGTTGAACCCAATATCGTGCAGCGATGCTGAATCAGAATTACATTTCGACCAGCACCGCGCCCCAAGTGAAACCGCCACCCACACCTTCGAGCAGCACACGCTGGCCGCCCTTGATCGAACCCGCGCGCACGGCTTCATCGAGCGCCAGAGGAATCGATGCTGCCGACGTATTGCCGTGCCGGGCCACCGTCATCACCACGCGCTCGGCCGCGATGCCCAGCTTTTTGGCAGTAGCCGCAAGAATGCGCACGTTGGCCTGATGTGGAATCAGCCAATCAACGTCATCGAGCGTCACGCCAGCCAACGCCACCGTCTCGCGCGCCACTTCGTCGAGCACACGCACCGCAAATTTGAACACGGCCTGCCCATCCATGCGCAGCAGAGGGTCACCCGTCACCTTGCCACCCTGCACGTTGCCGGGCACATTGAGAATGCCTGCATGACTTCCGTCGGCGTGGAGCGCCGAGGCGCGAATGCCAGGCCGATCGGACGCTTGCAACACGACCGCGCCCGCGCCATCGCCAAACAGGACACAGGTGCCACGGTCACTCCAGTCGAGGATGCGTGAAAACACTTCCGCACCCACGACCAAGGCGCAGCGATGCTGGCCGCTTTGGATAAATTTGTCAGCCGTCGCCAGCGCATACACAAAGCCGCTGCACACCGCCTGCACATCAAACGCCGCGCAGCCCTTGATGCCGAGCTTCGCCTGCAACAGGCAGGCGGTGCTGGGGAATACGTAGTCAGGCGTCGAGGTCGCGACGATGATGAGATCAATCGCTGCGGCGCTCACGCCTGCTGCCTGCATCGCCGCCTGTGCCGCCGGCAGGGCAAGATCACTGCTGGTCTCATGCGCGGTGGCCAGATGGCGGCTGCGGATACCGGTACGCTCGACGATCCACTCGTCCGAGGTGTCGATGCCGCGCGCGGCGAGGTCGCGATTGCTTACCGGTGTGCCCGGCAAATAACTGCCGGTGCCGGTGATGCATGAATAAATCATGGTGCGGCGAGCCGTGCCGAAGCCATCGTGGCGCAATGGCCCTACGCCGCTGCGCTCAATGGTGCCGGTGCCACGGCGAGGCGCGCCCCGATACCGGCCTGCACACCGGTCTGCACAGCACTGTAAGCACGGTCCAGCGCACAGCCGAATGCATACGCGTCGGCCGAGCCGTGGCTCTTGACGACGACACCGGTCAAACCCAACAGGATCGCCCCGTTGTAGCGACGGTGATCATAGCGGCGGCGGAAGGCATTGATCACCGGCAGCGACACCAGCGCCCCCAGCTTGGTAAACAGATTGCGCTCGAACTCGCTCTTCAGGCTGCGGCCGATCATCTGCACCATACCTTCAGCCGCCTTCAGCGCAACATTGCCGACAAAGCCGTCGCACACCACCACATCAACCTCGCCCCGGAAGATGTCGTTGCCTTCGACATTGCCGGCAAAGTTGATGTCGCCGCGTGCATGGGCGGCGTGCAGCAACTCGGCTGCACTCTTTACCGCCTCGTTACCCTTCATGTCTTCGGAGCCGATGTTGAGCAGCCCGACCGGCGGTTTGGCCTTGTGCTCCACCGCCTCGACCAGCGCCGCGCCCATCAAGGCGAACTGATAAAGGTGGCCCGCCTTGCAATCGACATTGGCGCCCAGATCGAGCATATAGGTGTGGCCACCCTTTTGGTTGGGCAGGAGCGAACACAGCGCGGGACGGTCCACGCCCTCAAGGGTGCGCAGCGTGACGCTGGAAATGGCCATCCACGCGCCGGTATTGCCGGCTGAAATGGCAGCATCTGCGCGGCCCTCTTTAACGAGGCCGAGCGCGCGGTGCATGGACGAGTCGCGCTTGCGGCGCATCGCCTGGGCCGGCGGATCGTCCATGGCAATGACCTCGGACGCCGCGCAAATTTCATAGCGGCCGGACACCGCCGCCGCCGCGCCGTTCAGATGCGCAAGCTCAGCTTCAATCACATCCGGCAAACCAACCAGCAACACGCGCGCAGCGGCATGACGCGCCAAAAATTGCAAAGCCGCGTCAACAGTGACGCGCGGGCCAATGTCGCCGCCCATCGCGTCAATCGCAATAGAAACAGCGGACACGGCGGACGCTGCTGAAACCGTAGACACCGCAGAAGCTGCGGACGCTGTACCGGGGCGCTGTGCCATGCAGGCGCAGTCAGGCCTTGGTCAGACTGCGGGTGACTTACTCGCCCTTGCCCTTGACAACTTTTTTGCCGCGGTAAAAACCGGTCGGGCTGATGTGGTGGCGCAGATGCACTTCACCGGTCTCCGGTTCAACCGCCAAGGGCGGGTTGGTCAGAAAGTCGTGGGCGCGATGCATGCCGCGCTTGGACGGGGATTTTTTATTCTGCTGGACTGCCATGATGAAACTCCTTCAAATCAAAAAAAGAAAAGAAAAAAC
The DNA here is from genome assembly GCA_031387185.1 of Burkholderiales bacterium. Lineage (GTDB taxonomy): Bacteria > Pseudomonadota > Gammaproteobacteria > Burkholderiales > JAEUOS01 > CANJDH01. Next base: position 6,473 of record JANNCZ010000129.1, on the reverse strand, counting down.
TGAAACCACAACGCGCGACCGGCTCTGCTTCAGCTTGCGACTGCCACAGCGCCTGCCGCTACCACGTATTCTTCAAATGCGCTTTAAACCCGCCAGTACCGCAAACGGTGACACCTTCCCGCCCGCCTCCTCATCCGCCTCACTTGCCGCGCCGCTCCGGCACGCCGGATGCATCGGGGCAAACGGCAGAGCCAGCAACAACTCATCTTCCAGCAACGGCAGCAAATCGACCTGCTCAGCCGCGATCACCGCATCCCACTCGTCGTCAGCATCACGCAGGGCCTGCTCAGACTCGTTCTCCACCCACTCAAACGCACACGCCAACTCCAATTCCAGCGGCAGCGGTTTGAGGCAACGCTGACACGGCACCTTCACCTGTGCCCGCATCGACACCCGCACACCGGGCTTGCCCAGTGACGTGCGCACGCCAATCACCGACGCTTCGACCGGCGCAAACGGCGTGCTGCATTCCTTGCGCAAGCGCGGCAAATCGCGCGTCGTCAACTGCCGCTCCACGCGCTCGCCACGCTCAGCCAAACGGCGCGTATCAATCAGCCAGGAATCCATCACTCACTCGACCGCCGATGCAGCAAACCACAACTGATGCGAACACGCGAAAACACAGGAACCGCGCAGAAACAAGCAAACCACCAAAAACAACAAACGCCCCACAGCAAAATCGTTGGGGCGTTGTGCGGATTATAACCAAATTAAGCGTTATTCGTCAAAACCTTAGCGCATTTTTGCTGCAATTGTGACACCTGCACTCAACGGTCGCAGGCAGCCCCGTCTGACCAGGGTGCGGCGAGTTCAGCGCTGCCATCGCCGCCCCAGCGTAGTAGGTACTACGTCTGGGCAGAAGGCACATCGCGGTAACATCGCAACATGTCAGCACCCGCCCTGCCCCCTCTCTTTCTCGCGTCTACATCGCGCTACCGCAAGGAGCTTTTGACCCGTCTCGGCATGCCTTTTGAGGCCATTGCGCCCGGCGTAGACGAAAGCCCGCTGCCCGATGAGACGCCGCGTGAATTATCGCTTCGCCTTGCCATCGCCAAAGCACAAGCGATTGCCACCGCGCGCGCGCACGGTCTCGTGATCGGCTCCGACCAGGTCGCCCATTGCGATGGCCGCAAACTCGACAAGCCCGGCACCCACGAACTGGCGACCGGGCAATTACGCTTTATGCGTGGCAAGGCAGTGCACTTTGACACCGCACTCGCGCTCGTCAACGCCGAAACCGGGCGCGTGCAGTCGGAAATCGTAAGCATCGTCGTGAAAATGCACGACCTGACTGATGCCCAGATCGAGGCCTACCTTCTGGCCGAGCAGCCTTACGACTGCGCAGGGTCGGCCAAATCCGAAGGGCTGGGTATTGCCCTCATGCAAACCCTGTCGGGCGACGACCCCACCGCGCTGATCGGCCTGCCCTTGATTGCACTCACGCGCATGCTGCGCGCCGAAGGGGTCGATCCCCTGTTTCTGGCACAGCCTGCGCGATGAACCTGGGCACGCTGTATCTGATTCCTGCCATGCTCGGGGACCTCAAATCCAGTGATGCTGGCGGCGCAGCGGCGCTACTCGAGTGGAGCCTGCCCGCGCAAGTGCGCGCGGTCGCCGCGCGGCTCACCTGCTTCGGTGTCGAGAACGCGAAGTCCGCGCGCGCCTTTCTCAAACAGGTGGGCACGCAACGCCCCTTGCAGGAACTGGACATTCTCGAATTCGGCCATCAACCCCGCGACAACGCCCTGAAACCCTTGGTGGACAAGCTTCTCCGAGGCATTGATGTAGGCGTGCTGTCCGAAGCAGGCTGCCCAGGCATCGCTGACCCGGGCGCGCAACTAGCGCGCCTGGCCCACGCTGCCGGGGTGCGCGTGGTGCCGCTCACCGGCCCCTCGTCGATCCTGCTGGCGCTGATGGCCTCGGGGCTCGACGGCCAGCGCTTTGCGTTCGCCGGCTACGCCCCGGTCAAGTCGCCGGCGCGCGAAGACTTCATCAAAAAGCTCGAAGCGCGCTCTGCGCGTGAGCGCGAAACGCAGATCGTGATCGAGACACCGTATCGCAACGAGGCGTTGTGGGCAGCCCTGCTCGCGACGCTGTCCGGCACGACGCGCCTTACGCGCGCCGCCGGTCTTACCTTGCCGGAAGAATCGGTGCAGACCCGCAGCGCCGGCGAGTGGCGGCAGCGCAGTGGCACGCAAGCAGACGCAGACGCGCGGGGCGTCAACGATGCTGCACGCGCCAAACTGCCTGCCGTGTTTCTGTTTCTAGCGGCCTGAGTTTCTAGCGGCTTGAGTCCTTGTACGACTGATAGGCCGCATCCACGCCCGCCCCGCGCGTGAAGCAGTAACCCACGGCGGCGAGCACGGTTTCCATCGCCCCGAGCGTCAGCAGCACGCAATCCTGGCGCGCGTTGTAGCCCATTGCGCCGACGCGCCAGATCTTGCCTGCGAGCTGGCCGAACGAGGTGCCGATCTCGATGCCGAAATCCTTGAGCAAGGCATTGCGTGCGCGGTCGCCATTGACGCCATCGGGCACGTAGACGCCGGTCACGTTGGGCATTTTGTTGGCCACATCACCATAGACGGACAACCCCATGGCACGCAGCCCCGCCACCATCGCACGCGAGCCGTCGGCATGGCGCTTGAACACATTGGCATGGCCTTCCTGCACAAAGATGCGACCGCATTCGCGTGCGCCATAGAGCATGGTGGTCGCTTCAGTGTGGTGGTTGAGCGCGAGATCGCTCCAGTAATCCATCACCATCGCGAGGTCGAAGTAGTTGCTGGTGATGACGCTGCCGTCGCCCGGCGTGTAGTTGACGGGGCGCACGCCTTCTTCAATGTGGCGGCGGCGGTAGATCACGCGCGCCATCGCGTCACTCAATGTGACAGGCGCGGCGCCTGAGGGGCCGGCCAGGCACTTTTGCAGGCCGGCGGTGGTGCCGTCGATCTCCCATTCATCGCACTTGAGTGGCGTACCGGCTATCGATGCGGTGGCATCAACCTGCAACAGCGCGCCATAGCGGTGGCAAATCTTGCCGATCTCTTCGAGCGGCTGCAACATCGTAGTCGACGTATCGCCCTGACACACCGCCACCAGCTTGGGCGAAAACGCCTTCACTGCTGCTTCGATCTGCTCCGGTGTGAACACGGTGCCCCACGGCACTTCGATCACCTTGACCTCGGCACCGGCGCGCCGCGCAATCTCGGTCAGCAATTGCCCGAAGCGCCCGAACGAGCACACCAGCACGCGATCGCCGGTTTCGACCACCGAGGCCATCACGGTCTCAATGCCGCTGCGCGCGGTGCCGTCGACGATGAAGGTCCAGTCGTTTTTGGTTTCGAACACCTGACGGTACAGCGCCATGGTCTCGCGCATCATCAGCCGGAACTGCGGATCGAACTGCCCGAGCAATTGCGCCGACATGGCGCGCAGCACGCGCGGGTCGGCATTGATCGGCCCCGGCCCCATCATCAGGCGCGGCAGCGGGTTGAGATCGGCCAATGCGGAGGCCGGATCTTCGAGTGGTGCGAGCGGCGGCAGTTGGAGAGTCATTGTCGAGAAGGGTTGGTGCGGCGTGGCGCGGCGTCAGCGAAGCCAAAATTGTATACAGTTCGAAGGCATAAAGTATACAGTTTGCCGCGCACACTCCCTCGCACTCACTATCCGCAGGCCGAGTTTGAGTGCGCTGGCATAATGCGCGCTTCGCTCAACCGGATGGAAAACATGGCATTTCTCGCTGGCAAACGGCTCCTCATCACCGGTGTGTTATCCAATCGCTCGATCGCCTACGGCATCGCACGCGCCTGCCATCGGGAAGGCGCCGAGCTCGCCTTCACCTATCAGGGCGAGCGCTTCGAAGAGCGCATCAAAGGCTTCGCTGCCGAGTTCGGCTCGACGCTCTATTTCCCCTGCGACGTGGCCGACGATGCACAAATTGCCGCCGTGTTCGATGGCCTCAAGGCATCCTGGCCGCGCCTCGACGGCCTCGTGCACGCCATCGGCTTTGCACCGCGTGACGCGATTGAAGGCGACTTCATGAACGGCGTCTCGCGCGAAGCCTTCAAGATTGCCCATGACATTTCAAGCTACAGCTTCGCCGCGCTGGGCAAAGCCGCGCTGCCCTTGATGCTCGATGAACACGGCAAGTCGCGCGGCGCGATGCTCACCTTGTCCTACCTCGGCGCCGAGCGCGTGGTACCCAACTACAACACCATGGGTCTCGCCAAAGCCAGCCTCGAAGCCGCTGTGCGCTACATGGCGTCGAGCCTCGGCCCCAAGGGCATTCGCGTCAACGGCATTTCGGCCGGGCCGATCAAGACCCTCGCGGCAATGGGCATCGGCGGCTTCGGCAAGATTCTCAAATTTGTCGAAGAGAACGCGCCACTACGCCGCAACGTCTCCATTGACGACGTGGGCAACGTCGCCGCCTTCCTGCTCTCGGATCTGGCCAGAGGCGTGACCGGCGAGATCACTTACGTGGACAACGGCTTCAACACCGTGGTCGGCGGCATGCCGGTGGACGCGTGAACGATGATCGTCAGCCGCATCAAACCCAATCTCTACAAAGACTCGGTTGCGCTGATGCGCATTGCCGAGAAGCTGCTCGCCGACCCGGCGATCACGCTTGCCACGCTGGTGATGGCGACACCCGCGAACAAGGACATCCTCAAGGAAGCCGGCCTGCTGAACACGCAAGCCGACGGCGCCGCACCGAGCGATCTCATCATCGTGATCGAATGCGCCGATGAGGCTGTCGCGAACGCGGCGTTCGATCTGATCGACAGTTCGCTCGCAGGCGGCTCGCAAGCTGGCGGTGGCAAGGCTGAAGAAGTGGTGCCGCGCTCACTCAACATGGCGCTCGGCATGGCTGCAAGCACGCGGTCGGCATCAGAGGCAGCGCAGGCAACTGCGCCGTCCACGCCACTGAGCGCCGCCAACCTGGTGCAAATCTCGGTGCCTGGTGCTTACGCCGGCGCCGAAGCACTCAAAGCGGTCAAGGCCGGCCTCAACGTGTTTTTGTTTTCCGACAACGTGCCGCTCGAACAGGAGCGCGCGATCAAGCAACTGGCGCTGCGCAAGGGCGTGCTGGTGATGGGCCCCGACTGCGGCACCGCGATCATTGGTGGGGTACCTCTCGGCTTCGCCAATGTCGTGCGGCGTGGTGACATCGGCCTGATCGGCGCCTCCGGCACCGGCTTGCAGGAAGTGACGGCACAAATCCACCTGATGGGCGCGGGCGTCTCGCACGCCATCGGCACCGGCGGGCGTGACGTAAAGGCTGAAATTGGCGGCATCACGATGCTAATGGCGCTGGACCTGCTCGCAGCCGACCCGGCTACCCGCGTGATCGGCATCATTTCCAAACCGCCCGCCCCGGCGGTGATGAGCGAGGTCATCGCCCGGGCCGGCCGGGCCGGCAAGCCGGTAGTCACCGTATTTCTCGGCGGAGCGCTGGTCACCGCCTCATCGAATGTGCATCAAACCACCACGCTCCATGACTGCGCCGCAAGCTGCGTGGCGCTGGCGCGCGGACATGTCGCAGCGTCTGGCATAGACCGGAAACCCTTGGTGGGAGCGCCTCCCAGCCCGATGCCCGTGAAAGGCAGCGGCCGCTACGTACGCGGTCTGTTTTCCGGCGGCACCTTTTGCACCGAAGCGCAGGTGGCCTTGCGCGATGCCGGTATCGATTGCTGGTCGAATGTGCCGATCGACAAGCAGCGCGCGCTGCCCGATCTGCAACGCTCACACGAGCACACCATGCTCGACCTCGGCGACGACGACTTCACCGTCGGCAAGCCACACCCGATGATCGACCCGTCCACGCGCATCGCACGCATTGCCCAGGAAGCCGCTGACCCCGACACCGCCGTGCTGCTAGTCGACATCGTGCTCGGCTACGCGGGGCATATGGATCCGGCGGGCGCCTTGTCACAGGCCATCATGCAGGCGAAGGCGAAGCGCGACTTGCCGGTAGTGGCATTTGTATGCGGTACCGAAGAAGACCCGCAGATTCGCTCGAAGCAGGAAACGGCACTCAAGGCTGCTGGTTGCCTCGTTGCATCGTCAAGCACGCAGGCCGCAGCATGGGCGGCATCGCTTGTCACAGTCTGAGCATATGAACAACCAGCGCGTCGTCGCAGGCATCGTCGTAGCCAACGCGCCACGCGCGTTCCACCTCTTGTTGGGGGTGCAACAATGAGCGATCAGCGAATTGTTGTCGCCCTCGGTGGCAACGCCGCCTACCCGCCCACCATCAAGGGCACGGCTGAAGAACAGCTCGGCCTGATGGCACAACTGTGCGAACACTTCGTGCGCATGATCGAAGGCGGCTACAAACTGGTGCTGACCCACGGCAACGGCCCGGTGGTCGGCAACATCCTCTACCGCATGGCCAAGACCGCGCGCGAATTGCCGCCGATGCCGATGGACGTCTGCGTCGCGCACTCGCAGGGCGGCATGGGCTACATGTT
>JANNCZ010000116.1:0-1505 GCA_031387185.1 Burkholderiales bacterium | reverse complement strand
CGCGCCAACAGCGCGAGGTTTGGATCACCGCGCCAACAGCGCGTTGATGCCCGCCACATCTTCTTCCTTCAGACTGCCCGCCGCAGCCTTGAGGCGGAAGCTGTTGACGATGGTGTCGTAGCGCGCCTTGGACAGATCGCGCTGGGTGGTGAAGAGCTGCTGCTGCGCATTCAACACGTCGATGTTGATGCGCACACCGACTTCGTAGCCGAGCTTGTTGGAGTCAAGCGAGCTTTGCGACGACACTTGCGCGGCCTCAAACGCACGCACTTGCGCCAAGCCATTGGTGACGGCGAGGAAAAACTGGCGCGCGTTCTGCGCGGCCGTGCGCTTGAGATTTTCCAAGTCAGCTTTGGCCTTGTCTTCGCCCGCGATTGCTTCACGCACGCGCGAATTGACGCTGCCACCCGCGTAGATCGGGATCGCCAGGGTGAGGCCGATGGCGTTGATTCTGTTGTCGGTGCCGGTGGGGGAGATCGCGCTTGCGGTGGACGCAGCGAGGCTGCGCGAGGCCGACAGGTCGAGCGTGGGGTAATGCCCGGCGCGCTGGATTTCGGTATTGCGCTTGGTGACGGCAACACCGAAGTCTTGCGCGCGCACGGAGTAATTGTTGCCCTCGGCTGCTTCGACCCACTGGTCGATCACGGCCGGCTGCGGCGGCGGCAGGCGCACGTCGGTGCGCAGTTTGAACAGGTCGCCCACCGGTTTGCCGATGATCTGTTGCAGGGCAGTGCGTTTGGTTTCGAGATCATTGCGCGCCGAAATTTCTTGCGCGGTGGCAAGGTCAAAGCGCGATTGCGCTTCGTGGGTGTCAACGATGGTGGCAGTGCCGACTTCGAAATTGCGCTTGGCCTGCGCGAGTTGTTCGGAAATCGCGGTCTTCGAGGCAATCGATACCGCGAGTGAATCAGCGGCGCCGAGCACGTCAAAGTAGGCTTGCGCGGTGCGCACGATCAGGTCTTGTCCGGCTTGTGCGTAGACGGCTTCGGCTTGCGAGACTTGCAGCTTGCCTTGCTCGTAGGTCTGCCAGTTCTGCCAGCGGAACAGTGGCTGGGTCAGCGTGATGCTGTAGCCGTTGGTGTTGAAGACGCGGTTCACTGGCGCGACACCCGCAGCGCGCGACGCGATGTTGGCATCGTTGTATTGTGTATTGAGTGAGGCACCTACCGTGGGCAGAATGGTTGCCAATCCCTGCGGATAGCGCTCCTGCCCGGCCTGCAGGGAGTAGCGCGCTGAGGAATAGACGGCGTCATTGGCCAGCGCGTCTTTGTAGATCGACAGCAGATCGTTGGCGTGAGCGGTGTTTGCCGCGCTCGCCAGCATCAGGGACAGCGCCAACGCAATGCTGGTGCGGCGCAAGCCTGCGGCAGGCACATGGCGGCGGGTGGGAAGGAATGCAGACATCGTCATGACACAGCTCTCACATTGCAAACAAGGTGCGGGTCGAAGGGGAGTCGGGGAGGGGAATCGGGCGCTATTGCGCGGGCGGATCGGTATTTGGATTT
>JANNCZ010000035.1:0-3432 GCA_031387185.1 Burkholderiales bacterium | reverse complement strand
ACCCAACATGCAAGCCCTGTTCGCCGAAACCTCGATCGGCATCACCGACCTCAAGAAAAATCCGTCAGCGGCAATCCGTGAGGCAGGCGGCAACACCGTGGTGGTTCTGCATCACAACAAGCCGTCGGCATATCTTGTGCCGGCAAAGACGTATGAAATCATGATGGACATTTTTGACGATCTGCGGCTCGCGCCTTTGATCCAGGCGCGACTGGCAGAGGCGGATGAACATCCTGAAGAGATCATTGAGACCTCAATCGCGCAGCTTGAGCGCGCGGCCAAGGCAAAACTAAAAGCTTCATCCAGGCACCGGGCCTGACGGCCACTGGCCACCAGCGCACCATTGGTCGCGAGCACGGCGGGCCGCCAGCGCTGTTGGCAGCGCTGTTGACAGCACTGGGCAGCGGCGGCCAATTGAGCACACGCGTCCCAACACACCAGCACATCTCCTCGTGGCGCTCTATCAATTGCAATTTGTGACGGCCGCCAAAGCCGAGTGGGACAAGCTCGACGGCAGCGTGCAACTGCAATTGACCAAAGTGCTGGCCAATCGCCTGATGCACCCGCGTCTGCCCAAGGCCGCACTGGCTGGTATGGCGGACTGCTACAAAATCAAATTGCGCGCGACCGGTTATCGCCTGGTCTATCAGGTGCGTGATCAGACGCTGGTGCTGCTCACGGTCGCAGTGGGCAAGCGCGAACGCAACGCCGTCTACGAGGTTGCGATGGCCCGCTTGCCTGCGGTTGAGCCAGCCAAAGCACCATCCGCACCCGCGCCGCGCAAGCCCGCCCGAAGCAAGTCCAAGCGCTAGAAATCGCATTGAACCATGGCTGAAAAATTCTCCCGCACAGAACTCGGCTGATTATCTGAAAACAGACGAGGACATGGCACTGTATTTTGAAATTTGCACCGCAGATGACCCCGGCGACGGCAGCCTGATACGCAGCGCCCTGGCGGCGAAAAGCCCGCGCACGCGGCATGACGCAAAGGCGCGCGACACGGGCATTTCGCGCGACGGGCTGACTACCGCGCTATCAAGTGAAGTCAACCCGAGGAAGTCAACCCGAGCTTTGCCACGATATTGAAGGTGACGCGCGCACTGGGCCTGACCCAAGCAAGGCGGGCCCGGGCAAGGCGGGCCCGGGCAAGGCGGGCCCGGCGTGTTCAGCGGCGGCCGACGCAAAGTCACATGCGTAGCGTGACCGCAGCACCGCAATCCAGCTTTCTCAAAAATGACCGGCCTGAAATCGTTGGTGGGAGCGAATCCTGGAGCACATGCCGCCACAACCCTTGGTGGAAGCGCCTTTCAGAGATGCCTCATCATGCATTCCTCTTCCGTTGACTCGATGCAACCAGTCAACTTTCATTGCACCGATGCCCTCGATCAAATCCCTGCCTTCAGTTCGACGCGGCACCGGCTCTCGACAGCGATGCGGCAGTCGCCGCGTGTCTGACACATTCCGGAAAGAGAACGATCCGGCGTTGTTGGCCGCCATCCTGGGCGACAGCGCCCGTACGCGCGGCATGCGTGAAATTGCCAAGGCGTCCGGGCTTACCCGCGCTGCTGCCAAATCAACGGACTGCGGCTCGAATGAAACACGGACAAGATGACTACCCGCCGCGCTTCTGCGACGTAATAAACGCTGTAGGGAAACCGCTTCGCACGCACGCGCCGGATGTTGCGGTGAATGACTGGATAGCGCAGCGGATGCGCCGCCGCAAGGGAAACAACCTGGTCAATAGCGGCTATGAAGTCAGCACCCAGCCCTACACGATTCGACTCGTACCTTAACGCCGCCTCGTCAAACTCACTGCGCGCCGCAGACCGGAACGTGACCACCAAGGTCACTGCTTGATTCGCTCCGAGATCGAACGCTTCACTTCATCCCACGAGACAACATCATCCGGGTTGGCTTCATGATCCGCCAGGCGGCGGTCCAATTCGAGTCGTTGCGCGTCAGTCAACGGCGGCCCACCGGCGGCGGTGATGCTGTCCCACAACTGGTCGAGCAACGCGAGCTGGTCTTCCATGCCCAGACGCTCGATTCCCAAAGACTCCAACGTGATCGTCATGTCGGCATCCCGAAAGCAAAGGTAAATCGTACCAGAGTGGCTCGGTTCGCCGAATGCGTGATCGAAAATTGTGATCGAAAATTCGAGGCGTGGCAGGCGGGGCGCGCGTTGCGTTATCAGGTGACGTAAGAGGCACTGCGCTCGATGGGATGAAGCGCCGCGAATCTGAATGCGACCGCGAGGGGTAGGCACTGTCAGGCACAACCGAGTTAGCCTATATGCTAACATCGCACCCATGAATTGGAGCATCCACTTTTACAGCGAACGGGTGCGCAACGACGTGGATACATGGCCTGTAGGCATTCATGCCGACTTCCTGCGGCTGACCGGCCTGATGGAACAGCATGGTGCCGACCTGCGGCTGCCGCACTCACGCGCCATGGGCGAGGGATTGTTTGAATTGCGCTGCAAAGGAGCAGAAGGCATTGGCCGTGCGTTTTACTGCACCATGGTTGGCCGGCAAATCGTCATCGTTCACAGCCTGATCAAGAAAACCCAAGAGACCCCGTTAGCCGATCTGAAGCTGGCCCGCAAACGTGTAAAAGAGGTACATCGTGAAAACTGAAACCATGAACGACACATACAAGCCCGTTCCGCTGAACTTGAAAAAAGAAGTGGCGCGCGCCATGCGCCGCCCCGGATTCAAGGCCGCATGGGATGCGCTCGAAGAGGAATTCACCACCCTCGCCGCACTGCTCGAAGCGCGCAAGCAATCGGGGTTGACGCAGGAGCAACTGGCCGCGCGCATGGGCACGACCAAAAGCGCGGTCAGCCGGCTTGAATCGTCATTGCGCAGCGACAAGGGTTCGCCATCGTTCGCCACCTTGCGCAAATATGCGCACGCCTGCGGCCGGCGGCTGGTGGTGCGGATGGTTTGACGCCGCGCAAGCGCATTGACAACCTGTCGGTCATAGCCTACAGTCACATATGATCGAAATCCTCAAGAGCGCCACCTTCGATGCCTGGCGGGCGGCGACAAGCGCACGCAGGATGCCGGCATCAAGCGCGCCATCAAGATTGCAAGTGAATGGAAGGCCTGAACCATGACTGAAAAATTTTCCCGCTGGGACTCGGCTGACTATCTGAAAACAGCCGAGGACATGACGCTGTATTTTGAAATTTGCACCGCGGACGACCCCGGCGACGGCAGCCTGATACGCAGCGCCCTGGCAGCGATTGCCCGCGCACGCGGCATGACGCAACTGGCGCGCGATACGGGCATTTCGCGCGACGGGCTGTATACCGCGCTATCAAGCGAAGGCAACCCGAGCTTTGCCACGGTATTGAAGGTGACGCGCGCACTGGGCCTGACCTTGCAAGGCGGGCCGCTTGTGGCGGCTGACGCAAAGTCACATGCG
>JANNCZ010000369.1:0-1901 GCA_031387185.1 Burkholderiales bacterium | reverse complement strand
GGGCGCAGCATCGGAACGCTTCAAGTTGTCGAGTGACCTCGGTGTGGCGCATTTTTTGTCTTGCCCTGAGTGCCGCACTAATCATCTCATGCGGTGAATCGGGCGTCACTGAATTCGGCCCGCTGAAAGTTGGCAAGCGCGCGCCATTTGGCCCCGGTGACCCCACTTCACACCCTTACAAATTCATTCCGGTATCGAATTTTTATATATATGTAGTGGCGCGCAAATTGTCTACCATGTGCGTGTTTGACGATTGCGGTGTGAATGGCGACGTGGTCGAACGCATGGGCGGCTGGCTCACCGGGGATGAACAAGCTGAAAGCGCCGAGATGGTTGGCCTGGACCAATCAAAAGTGCTGAGTGGCGAGGATTCGATGATTGTGGTGGCCGATAAAAATGTACGGATCATCGGCATTTATCCCAATCACAAAATGATTGATCTACTGACCATCCTGAAACGGCATCCGGAGCTTGGCGAGATCGCTGCGCCCCTGCCCTGCACTGCCAATTTTGAAGCCGGGCAGGACGCACCGGTTGTGGTGCGCCCATCGCGTAAATAATCGCGAGATTGAAGGTACTTTGATTGCCGTAGAATCCTGCGATTGATTGAAATTCAGGAGTGTTGCGATGAGCCTGACCATGCACCGCCAGGCGCGGGTTAATGTCCAGCACCGGATTTCGCTGCCTCATGCCGGTTTCCGGCCCGGCACGCGGGGCAACGTGATGGCGATTGCGCCACGGGTACCTGCGGATGGCAAGCACGCGGCTGATCACGGCGCCGTTCGCGAATTGTGACAGCACTCCCGCGCGTCGCCATTGCGCTGGGCGACCCGGCCGGCATCGGCCCCGAGATCGCCCTCAAGGCCGCGCTCGACCCACGCGTCACCGCGATGGCGCGCCCGGTACTGGTCGGTGACTTCTCCGCATTAAGCGAACACGCCAAACGCTGCGGCCTGCCACTGCCCGCTTCTTACATAGACACCTTCACGAGCGCCAGCGAAGTGCAATGGCGCACCGGCCGCATCCCCCTCATCGCGCGCAGCCACTTCGACAAAGCCCCGCTCGAGATTGGCCAGATCCGCCCGCAACACGGCTTAGCCGCCCTCGACGCAGCCGCCACCGCGATTCGCGCCGCACTAGACGGCCACGTCGACGCCGTAGTCGCCGCCCCGCAAACCGAACTCGCCATCAAGCAAGCCGGCGTCGAATTCGACGGCTACCCCAGCTTCGTCGCGCGCAGCACCAACACGCCCATCGACGACGCCTTCCTTATGCTCTGCTTCGACAACGGCGGGTTTGAGACCCGCATCGTCCACACGACATTGCACGTCGGCCTAAAACGCGCCATCGAACTCATCACCCCGGAACGCGTCCGCCATGTCATCCAGGCTGCACACGACACCCTCAAACGCCTCGGCATCGCCAACCCGAAAATAGCGGTCTCCGGCCTCAACCCGCACGCAGGCGAAGCCGGCATGTTCGGCGACGAAGAACAAACCACGATCGGCCCCGCGATCCACGCCGCACAAGCCGCAGGCATCCATGCAGAAGGCCCGTTCGGCGCAGACACCATGTACGCCAAACCCGGCTACGACGCCTTCATCGTCATGGTGCACGACCAGGGCCACATCGCCGCGAAGCTCACCGCACCCAACCGCACGGCGGGCCTCACGATCGGCACGCCGATCCTGTTTTCATCGGTGGCACATGGCAGCGCGCTCGATATTGCGGGGCAGAACAAGGCGCAGGCTGGGGCGATTGTGGAGGCGGTTTCGCGGCTGGTAGGCGTCAGAACGCCCGAGATAAGCTGACCTGAACGACGTTCTCTTTTCTGCAAGTTGTCCAAGGCAAACTTTCACCAGCACTATTCAATTGAGCAACGGTGATTCATATGACGAATG
>JANNCZ010000909.1:0-1726 GCA_031387185.1 Burkholderiales bacterium | reverse complement strand
GCGGTCACACCCGTGCGCTTGCCATAGGGCAGGCGCAAGCCGCGCCCGATGGATTGCTCGATCAGGATGCGGGCATTGGCCGCCCGCAGCGGCACGATGGTGTAGAGGTTGGTCACGTCCCAGCCTTCCTTGAGCATGTTGACGTGAATCACGATCTCGGTTGGCTCGTCGGTGTGCTCCACCTTGAGCAGGCGCGCGATCATTTCCTCTTCTTCCGCACCGGACTTGCTCGAATCCACCTGAATTACTTTTTCGCGGTAACGCCCCTCGAAAAAAATGTCCGACTTGATCAATTCGGTCAGTTGCCCGGCATGCGTCGTATCGCGGGCAATCACCAGCAGGAAAGGTTTGACGATGGGCTTGTCGCTCTCGCGGGCGTAGGTCTCCAGCTCCACCTTCACGCTCTCGTGCAAGCGCACGCCGTCTTCGAGCTTCATGCGCTCGATCTCCTCCACCGACATGCCTGCCGGGTTGAAGTTTTTACGCGTGACCACCGCCGGTTCCTTGACGAAGCCATCAGCCATTGCCCGCCCCAACGGATAGTCAACAATCACATTCTTGAACGCCACTGCGCCACGCGGTGTCTCGACAAACGGCGTGGCAGTCAGCTCCAGTCCAAGGATCGGCTTCAGCTCGTTGATCGCCCGTATCCCGGCGCTGGCGCGGTAGCGATGCGATTCATCCATCAGCATCACCAGGTCCGGCAAGCTCGCCAGATAGTCGAAGTAGCTCTCGCCGATGTATTCCGAAAGCCGCTTGATGCGTGGCGCTTTGCCGCCGCGTACTTCGGAATTGATCTTGGAAATATTGAAGATGTTGATCCGCACCCCGCCAAACAGTCTGCCGCTGCGCGGGTCATGTTGATCGTAGTTGTCACCAGTAATAATCGAAGGCGCATCTATGGCGAATTCCGCGATACCCCGAAAAACGTACTTGGGATGACTGCGTTCACTGAAGTCGACAATCAGCTTGTTGTAGATGGTCAGGTTGGGTGCCAGCACAAAAAAATTGTCGATGCCATGCGCCAGATGCAAATAGCTGATGAAAGCTCCCATCAGCCGCGTCTTGCCGACGCCAGTGGCGAGCGCGAAACACAGCGAAGGAAAATCGCGCTCGAAGTCCGTCACCTGCGGAAACTCGCTGCGGATGGCCTCCAGCAAAGCCGCAACATCGGCACCTTTGCCGGGTGGCGCAATCTCCGTAATCCGGTCAAGTATTTCAAGCGAGCGACGCTGCGGCGGGCGCAGGCTCAAGCGACCGGCAATCGCATTCACATGCCTGTTCATTCCACCGCCTCCCCGTCAAACAATCCCCGCTGTCCAAGCGCACTTCTCCCCTCGCCCCTTGCGGGAGAGGGGTCGGGGGAGAGGGGGGCTTTGGGCAAATTCTCCACCTGCAAGGAGTAATCGTCATGCCCCCACTCACAACGCGACAGCACCTGTTTGGGAATCTTTTTCACCGTCAGATTGGGGTAGGCATCGGTCGCATTTTTTCCTGTTACGCGGAAGGCACTGCACAGCACCAGCAGCGAGCGTTCATTTCCCACTTCGTCGGCGAGTTGCTGCAATTGTTCATGGGTCAGGCTGGCCGTGGTGACATAAACAAAATCCCGCTCGGTCGAGTGCCCGTGCTGCCAATACACCGCGTCGGACGGCGCATAGGTGAAACCTTCCAGCTTGCACAGTGCCTCGGCCAGCATCGCGGCGTTGTAGTCCTGGTTGATAAC
>JANNCZ010000367.1:0-4973 GCA_031387185.1 Burkholderiales bacterium | reverse complement strand
GTGGTTGAAAAATGGACGCAGCCCTGCCCGCTTCGCAACCAGCCCACCTGTCAACGCAAGCGGCTGATGCGGCGGGGGCGATTGACGCGGTCTACCGCCGCGACGCACGCCGCGTCTTCGCCACACTGATCCGGCTGCTCGGCGATTTTGATCTCGCCGAAGAAGCGCTGCATGAAGCCTTTCGCGCCGCACTCGAACAATGGCCCGGCAGCGGCATTCCCGCCAACCCGTCCGCGTGGTTGGTGTCTGCCGGCCGCTTCAAGGCCATCGACAGTCTGCGCCGTCAAAGACGCTTCGTCGCCTGGGACGACGCAGCCGCAGAAGCGGAAGCCACGGTAGACACCAGCGCCGCGCCCGGCGAGAGCGAAGCACTCGAAGATGACCGCTTGCGCCTGGTCTTCACCTGTTGCCACCCCAGCCTCGCCGAAGACGCGCAGATTGCATTGACGCTGCGCGAAGTGTGCGGTCTCGCCACCGAAGAAATCGCGCGCGCTTTTTTGTTACCCGCGCCCACGCTGGCGCAACGCATCGTGCGTGCCAAAGCAAAAATCCGCGCAGCGCGGATTCCCTATCAAGTACCCGAACGCGATCAATTGCCGGCACGGCTCGCCAACGTGTTGCGCGTGATCTATCTGGTGTTTAACGAAGGCTATTCGGCCTCGTCAGGCGCAGCAGTGATGCGCAATGATCTGAGCGACGAAGCGATTCGCCTTGCGCGCCTGCTGTACGAGTTACTGCCCGAGGCTGAAGTCGCCGGCCTGCTGGCGTTGATGCTGCTGCACGAGTCGCGCCGCGCCGCGCGTACCGACGCCAACGGCGATCTGGTGCCGCTGGACGAGCAGGATCGAAGCTTGTGGAACGCCGCCCTCATCACCGAAGGCTGTGCGCTCGCCGAGCACGCGCTGTCCTCGCCGCGCTTCGGGGTCTATGCGTTGCAGGCGGCGATTTCTGCAGTGCACGCTGAAGCGCGCACTGCAGATGCAACCGACTGGCCGCAGATCACCGGCCTGTACGACGCCCTGCTGCAGCGCGACGCCTCACCGGTGGTGCAGTTGAATCGCGCCGTCGCGATCGCCATGCGCGACGGGCCGGCGGCGGGATTGGCGCTTGTCAACGCCTTGCTCGCGCAAGGTAAATTGACCAACTACCACCTCGCCCACGCCGCACAGGCCGACATGCTGCGCCGCCTCGCGCGCCATGGCGAGGCACGCACTGCGTATCGACGTGCCCTCGAATTGGCACAACAGGAACCGGAAAAGCGCTTTCTGCTCAAGCGCTTGGCCGCACTGGGATGATGGGCGAGGCGGCTTCGGGCGGGCCACTCCTGGCCAGCAAAAATATTTTTGCCGGGCCGTCGATTTGAGCGTGTGCGGTTCGACCATGAAGTACACCAGCGACCCGCATTTCAAACGTGGATGCCATACAGGCGATCGGGTTGACAATTCACCAAATTGAGGGAGGTAGCATGCTAAAAATCATCGTCATCGCCGTACTGCTATTGGTCACCGGACTACTTATCTACGCAGCGACCAAACCCGACTCATTTCGTATCGAGCGATCCACCACGATTAAGGCGCCGCCGGGAAAAGTGTTTGCATTGATCAACGACTTTCATCAGTGGGAAGCCTGGTCCCCTTGGGAGAAAATCGACCCGGCGATCAAGCGCACCTACAGCGGCCCCGGCAGTGGTGCCGGTGCGGTATACGAATGGGCCGGCAACAAAGACATTGGTCAAGGGCGGATGGAAATTGTCGAGTCGACCGCAGCGTCAAAAATATCCCTGAAACTGGATTTCGTGACACCGTTCGAAGCGCATAACTTCGTTGACTTTACGCTGCTGCCGCACGGCGACGGCACGAAAGTGACGCAAGCGATGTACGGGCCAAGTCCTTACATCTCGAAGTTGATGACAATTTTTTTCAGCATGGAGAAAATGGTCGGCAGCAAATATGAAGAAGGACTGTCCAATCTGAAGAGTCTCGCCGAAAAATAAGCTGCGCTCGAGAGGGAATTTCACTGATGAAGTACCTCTTGCTTGTCCATCACAACGAAGCGGCATTTGATCAAATCAACGTTGCCCAGCGGCTGACCGGTGATCTCGACGGCTTGCGACATGCCAAGGCCGGTCAAAAATTATTTGTGCGGGGCTGTCGATTTAGACTTGCGCAGTTCGACTAAGGATGACAGCACCCACTTTCCATCGTACTTTCAAGGAGCCAGACCATGCACTACATCGACGGCTGTGTGATTCCCGTTCTCACCGCAAACAAGCAACGGTACCTCGACCATGCCCTGATTGCAGCCGCCGTCTTCAAAGAGCACGGTGCACTCAAGCTGGTTGACTGCTGGGGCGACGATGTGCCCGATGGCAAGCTGACCTCGTTCCCGATGGCGGTCAAATGCGAGCCCGGCGAGACGGTGGTGTTCTCGTGGATTGTCTGGCCGTCGCGCCAAGTGCGCGATGCCGGCATGGCCAAGGTGATGTCTGATCCGCGCTTGCAGTCCGCTGACATGCCGTTCGACGGCAAGCGCATGATCTTTGGCGGGTTTCAGATGGTGCTCGACGCCTGATCTGACCTTCCGCGCCATACCCAGACACTTCCTCCTGAAAGGAATTTCCAATGACCCGGATGATCTTTGTCAACCTGCCCGTCACCGATCTGAAGGCCTCAATGGCGTTCTACTCCGCTCTCGGCTTCAAGAACAATCCACAGTTCTCCGACGACACCGCCGCGTGCATGGTCTGGAGCGAGGCCATCAATGTGATGTTGCTGACGCACACCAAGTGGCGCACGTTCACCAGCCGGCCGATTCCGCCCGCGACATCGAGCGAGGTGCTGCTGGCCTTGTCGTGTGACAACCGCGAGGCGGTCGATGCCATGAATGTGGCCGCCAGCGCCAACGGCGGCACCGCCGGCATCAACCCCGTGCAGGATCTGGGCTTCATGTACAACCGCAGTCTGGCAGACCCCGATGGACACGTCTGGGAAGCATTCTGGATGGGCCCGGTGGCCATCCCCTCAGGCACTTGAGCCTCTCGGAGCCCATCATGAAATATCTTTGCCTCGTCTATCTCTCGAACGAAAACTGGAACGCCTGCCCCGACGCCAAGTG
Organism: Burkholderiales bacterium; assembly: GCA_031387185.1. Taxonomy (GTDB): domain Bacteria; phylum Pseudomonadota; class Gammaproteobacteria; order Burkholderiales; family JAEUOS01; genus CANJDH01. The sequence continues at coordinate 1,859 of JANNCZ010000367.1, read as the reverse complement.
CTTTGACTTCGCATCAGGCTTGCACCAAAGCGGGCGGCTGCTCGCCGCCGAACCACTGCATCCGGTCGAGACCGCCACCACCGTACGCGTGCGCAACGGCCAGATGACGATGACCGATGGGCCCTTCGCCGAGACCAAGGAAATGCTCGCGGGGTTTTATCTGATCGATGCCAAGGATCTGAACGAGGCCGCGCAGATCGCCGCGCAGATTCCCCCTGCGCAACACGGCAGTATCGAAGTGCGGCCGGTGCGTGATCTCGCAGTGGAGACCGCGCGCAGTTTTTGAACCAGGCCGTTTTGCGCAATGCCGGCCCGCACATCGCAATTTCAGCCCGCACACCGAAAGGAACAACATGACCACAGGCACCGTTCGTCTTCACCGCGTGCTGCGCGCCACGCCGGAGCGCATCTATCGTGCGTTTCTCGACGCTGACGCGATGGCCAAGTGGCTGCCGCCCTATGGCTTTACCTGCAAGGTGCATCAGATGGACGCCAAGGTGGGCGGCAGTTTTCGCATGTCGTTCATCAATTTTTCGTCGGGCCACGCGCATGCTTTCGGTGGCGAATACCGCGAGCTGGTGCCGCACTCGCGCATTCGCTATTCGGACAAATTCGACGATCCGAATATGCCGGGCGAGATGGAGACCACTGTCGTGCTCAAACCGGTGTCTTGCGGCACCGATGTGGACATCGTGCAGAGCGGCATTCCGGCCATGATCCCCACCGAGATGTGCTACCTCGGGTGGCAGGAATCTCTGGCACAGCTTGCGTGTTTGGTTGAGCCGGTGATACCCGGGTAAGCCGCTCCCACCAAGGCTTTCCGAGCAGGGCCTATACAGGGCGGATGAGCGGCTGCAGTGGCGCAACTCTATTTCACCCAGCAATTGCGGCGCTTCGTGGATGCGCCCGCGATGCACATCGACGCGGCCACGCTGCGTGACGCGTTGGAAGCAGCATTCACGACAGCGCCGCAGTTACGCGGTTACGTCCTCGATGACCAGGGGCACTTGCGCAAGCACGTAATCGTGTTCATCGACGGGCAGCGCGTGCGTGACTACGAAAAACTGGATGACGCATTGCTCGCGAGCAGCGAAGTGCATGTGCTGCAAGCATTGACCGGAGGGTAGAGACTTGAAACAAACAACTGCGCAGGTAGCCACTCGCAAGGGCTTGTTCGAATTTACACGCGACGCGGCGGGCTGGGCCATCACCAATGTGGCTTTCGTGGGCGACCCGGTGAATCTCACGCTGATTGACCCGCGCGACGGCGCGCTCTACGCCGCGCTCGACCTCGGCCACTTCGGGGTCAAGCTGCACCGGCGTGAGCGTGGCAACGGGGCAGCAGGCGCGGCGCCTGCTGCGGCTGACAGCAATGCGTGGCAAGAGATCAGCGTGCCGGTGTATCCCGCGCAACCGCTGCAAACCGAAGAGCACAAAGGTGAGCCGGCCTGGAAGCTCAACCTGATCTGGTCGCTCGAAACCGGCGGCGCGGATGAACCTGGCACGCTCTGGTGCGGCACCCTGCCGGGCGGTTTGTTCCGCTCGCGTGATCGCGGCGCTTCGTGGGAATTGATGCGCAGCCTGTGGGACAAACCGGAGCGGCGCGAATGGATGGGCGGCGGCAAGGACACTCCCGGCATCCACTCGATCTGCGTCGATCCGCGCGACAGCGGTCATTTACTGGTGGGTGTGTCGTGCGGCGGCGCGTGGACATCACGCGATGACGGCGCCACGTGGAGCCTCACCGCCAAAGGCATGCGCGCCGCCTACATGCCGCCTGAGCAAGCAGGGACGGAGCAGATCCAGGATCCGCATCGCATCGTGCGCTGCGCCGGTGCACCGGACACGCTCTGGTGCCA
>JANNCZ010000871.1:0-4106 GCA_031387185.1 Burkholderiales bacterium | reverse complement strand
AACCCCTGCGCAACTTCGCGCTCTTGCCTTGATCGAGGCTATCCGTTGGTAGGCAGTTGTAGGCAGTAGCTGGAACCCCGCTTTTACATCAAGTGCTTGTTGGCAAACAATAAACTCGCAATTCTCCAGGGGGAACTTCAGGTTAGCGGTAACAGGCGGGCGCGCCGCCTCCTGGCACCTGTGATGTGAGCGCAGCGACCGTCACGGCGCGTTCCGCATGGCGCCGCATTGAGGTTTGTGGGGCAGCTGCTGCGGTGATGCGCCGGCCTGCGCGCCGCCTGGGGTGCGGTTCTGCGAACCTACACCGCTTAAACCATTGGTGGAAGCGGGTTTCCGCCGTTCGCGCTAATTCAGCCGCGCCGCCGCTATCGTCACTGCCGCCAGTTGTGCGGCAATCACCTCCGCATCGTCGGCCTTGGGCCGCTCACTCGCGTAATGGCTCAAATCATCCTGCGCAGCGCGCGGACATTCCAGCTGCGCGTAGACCACACCGCGGTCGCGCCGCTCCTCAGGCACCTCGGGCAGCAGAATGACGAGCCGGTTCATCACCGCTAACGCCTTGTCAAACTCCTTGGCTTCAAGGTAGATGCCTTTGAGATTGCGCAGCAGGCGCGCGAGAATCTGGCGCGGCGTGGCCGTCTCGAGAAAGTCTTCCAGCGGTAAATCCTTGGCCGCGTTGGGACCAGTGAATTGCGCCAGCCGTTCACGTAAATCTTCCTCGGACAATGAACGCCCGCCGGCGAACGGGTCAAGCACCAACTCACCGCCGCTGACGCGCACCTTGACCAAAAAATGGCCGGGGAACGAGACCCCTTTCAACTTCAATCCAAGCCGCTGCCCAATCTCCAAATACAAAATCGACAGCGTGATCGGGATGCCGGTCTTGCGCTCGATCACATCGTTCAAAAAACTGTTGCGCGGATCGTAATACGAGTCTGCATTCCCCGAGAAGCCGAGTTCGCTGAACAGATAGTTGTTGAGCGCTACCAGACGGTGGGTCACCGAAAAATCGGCAGGCAGGCGGTTGCGCAATTTGGCCGCGAGCGCTTCGAGCGTATCGAGCTGGCTGCGGATATCGAGATCCGGATAGGTATCCTGCGCGCACAACAGCGCGGCCTCGGCCAGATCAATTTTTACGCGCTCCGGCGCGACAGCATCGCGAAAGCGCTGCAAAGGTTCGTTCGTCAAGCCCAACGTTCCTGTCTAGACGTTTCTCTTGAAATCGCGGATCCGAAATCCAGCCAAACCCAAGACGCCAAAATACACTATCGCGCCCGCGCTGACAATCCCCGCCAGCGCCGCCACCCGCTGCCACGGGCTTGCTTGCAGCGCCAGCCAGCGCGCGGCACCGGGATCCAGCGCCCACAGCAGCGCCCCCATCGTGGCCAGCGCGAGCGCCACCTTGACGCCAAACACCGCCCAGCCCGGTTGGGCCACATAGCTGCCAGCGCGTTGTAAACCACGCCAGAGCAAAAACGCGTTGACGCAGGCGCCGAGGCCAATCGCCAACGCGAGGCCGGCGTGCTGGAGCATGCCCACAAACGCCAGATTCATCGCCTGTGTGAGCACGAGCGTGAACACCGCGATCTTTACCGGCGTGCGAATGTCGCCGCGCGCATAAAACCCGGGTGCCAGAACCTTCACCAGAATCAAGCCGATCAAACCTGCGGCGTAAGCCACCAGCGCAACGCGTGTTTGCTCGACGTCGTGCGCGGCAAAAGCACCATAGTGATATAGCGTGCTCACCAGCGGGGTTGCCAGCATCGCCAGCCCGAGCGCAGCGGGCAAGGCCAGCAAAAATGTGAGGCGCAGCCCCCAGTCAAGCAATTGGGAGAACGCATTGTTACCCGCTTCGCGCGCTGCCGTGTTTGCTGCCGGGTTTGCCGCCTTGTGCACCGCTTCGAGCACCGCATTCTCGCCCGCAGCATTCTGCCCGGTTTGGCCTGGCGGTATCGCGCCTGCCCCGGCAGCCGCTGCCTTCGACAGGCTCGGCAGCAATATCGTGCCCAGTGCAACCCCGAGCATGCCAGCCGGAAACTCCATCAAGCGATCCGCGTAGTAGAGCCACGACACGCTGCCGCTGACCAAAAAAGACGCGATGATCGTGTTGATCAACAAGCTTATTTGCGCCACTGACACGCCGAACAACGCCGGCCCCATTTGGCGCAGGATGCGGCGCACGCCCGCATGTTTCCAGTCAAAGCGAAAACGCGGCGTCATGCCGATGCGCCGCAGCGCCGGCCACTGAAACGCGAGTTGCACCACGCCACCAATCAGCACCGCCCACGCCAGCGCCATCACCGGCGGCTCAACATGGGGCGCGAGCCACAAGGCGCAGGCAATAAACGAGAGATTGAGCAGCACCGGCGTAAACGCCGGCACCGAAAACCGTCCCCAGGTGTTCAGCACCGCGCCGGCAAATGCGGTGAGCGAAATGAAGAGAATGTAGGGAAAGGTGAGCTTCAGCATCGCCACCGTCACCGCAAACTTGGGCGCATCGGCGGCGAAGCCCGGTGCGCTGACGTAGATGATGAGAGGTGCAGCGATCACGCCCAGCAGCGTGGTGATGGCCAGCAGCAGCGCCAGCATGCCGAAAGTGTGATCGATCAGCGAGCGGACGCTGGCATCGTTGCCTGCATCGTCAACCACGCTGTTGCCCGCTTTGTCAGCCGCGCCGCCCCCTGTCTTGTCAGCCGCGTTTTTGGTCTGCGCCAGGATCGGCACAAACGCTTGCGAGAATGCACCCTCGGCAAACAACCGGCGCAGCAAATTGGGAATGCGGAACGCAACGAAAAACGCGTCGGTATAGAGACTCGCGCCAAACGCACGGGCGATCAAAAACTCGCGGGCGAGGCCGGTAATGCGCGACAGCAGCGTAAAGCCACTGACTTTTGCGAGAGCGCCCAGAAGGTTCACAAGGGAAGTATACCGGTCGTGCAGTGCGTGAATCCTGCTCGAAAAGAGGCAGCGCGGTGATTTTTTGTCTCTCGCCGCCACACCTTTTTGTCAAATCGGCCACGGAACACCGAACGCGGCAATCGAGGCCGGCAAAGGCGGGGAGCAGTTGGCCGGCGCGCCGGTGAACCGCGCTTGCATGACCCTCGCAGGAGCAAAAATACGCGATAAATTTGCCAATAAGCCCTTGAATTTGCTATAATCATTGATTACCCGATTTCCACCCATCCCAACATTTTTTTCGAGTATTCATGGCTACCGGACAAAAAGCAAAGCAAAAGATCGTGCGCCTGGCCTCAGGCCGCAAGCGCGCACGTCAAGGACTCAAAGAGAACGCACGCAATTCCAGCCTGCGCTCCAAACTGCGCACCGCCATCAAGACGGTGCGCAAAGCCGTTGTTGCTGGCGACAAGAAGGTTGCATCTGATTCGTTCAAGACCGCCCAAAGCGTGATTGACAGCATTGCCGATAAGCGCATCGTGCACAAGAACAAGGCATCGCGCGACAAGAGCCGTCTCGCTGCTGCTGTCAAGGCTATGGCTTGATAGGCTGTTGACTGACAAAAAAGCCGCCTGCGGGCGGCTTTTTTATTGCCTCGATTTTCGGTTGCCTCTTTGTTATTGCCTCTCTTTTAGCTGCCTCGATTGATTCGCACAAATAGTGGCCAATCAAGACCAACTTCGGCCAACTGAGGCCAAGCCCTGATCTGAAGCACAGCCGCTTCAAGCTTTACGCTAGTCGCGCTCCTTGATTCGCCCGGGCCTGGTATTGAGATCATTGTCCTTGGCGAAATTGAGCAGGAACGCATGCGCCATGGGCTCCAACTCCTTGAGGCGCACGTCAACAACCACGCAGCGCACATTGGCCGACGTGATCGGGAAGCAATACGGCGAGTAACCCAAACGGCCGTCTCCACCGAATGACGACATGCACCCCGCGAGACGCTCGGCCCAGTCGCTGGGACGAAACGTTGTGCCATCCTGGGTGGTACCCATGATCACAAATTCGAGGGATTCGGCAGCCATGTAGGTGGTGTGAGACTTAAGCTTGAAGCAGCATTGAGCCCTAAGCTGAAGCAAGAGGCAGGCCGGGTGTTGCAGAAGGGCGGGATTGTATGCCATGCGCCGCCGTCTGATATGGGGCACGACACG
>JANNCZ010000839.1:0-1686 GCA_031387185.1 Burkholderiales bacterium | reverse complement strand
CGGTGCGGGTCTCGACGATGACTTCCTGCTTGAGCGACTCGGAGAGTTTTTGCGCGATCAGACGCGCCACGATGTCAGAGCTGCCGCCCGCCGCGAAGCCGTTGACCAGTTTGATTGGCCGCACCGGATACGTTTGTGCGTGGGCTGGTGCAGGCAACGCTACGGACAACGCGACGGCCAGGCAGATTGCCCATCCATGCACCATGCACAGCATCGGAAGAAAGGGGCCTCGCGGTGCGGCACTGCCAGCGGCAAATGTCATTTTTGAATCCTTTCGCATGAAGGGCATCACACCGGAACAGCAGTCACATCATAGGTAAACAGCCACTCATAGCGTTCCTTGACGCGCGCTTGGTTCCACTCGCGCTCGACATAGGCGCGTGCGCCGGCCGAATGCGCGAGTTCGGGATTGTGAAAACGCTTGGCGTTGGCGGCTGCGCCTTCGACGATGCGCGTGGTGCGCTCGATGCGCGCGGCTTCGTAATGCTTGAGTGCGGTGGCGGCGTCGTGGTGCGCGGCAAGGGCGCGTGCGAGGATGAAACCGTCTTCAATCGCCATCACTGCGCCCTGTGCGAGGAAAGGCAGTGTTGAGTGACAGGCGTCACCGAGCAGGCTCACGCGCCCCATGGTCCATTGCGGCAACGGTGCGCGCGTCATCAGCGCCCATTTGTACGGCACATCGACGGCGCCGATCATCAACTGGATGTCTTCGTTCCAGCCGGCAAAATCCTTGCGGAATTCTTCCGTCGTGCCACGCACGCTCCAGGATTCGACTTGCCAGTCACTGCGCTCGCGCACGCCGACAAAATTCATCAGGCGCCCGGCGTTGAGCGGGTAGTGCACGATGTGTCCGCCGGGGCCGACCCAGTTGGTGCCGGCCATGCGGCGCATGCGCGCGGGCAGTCGATCCATCGGGATCACACCGCGCCACGCCATGATGCCGGTGAAATCCGGCTGGTCCGCGCCGAACAAACCCTGGCGAATGCGCGAATGCACGCCGTCGGCGCCGATGAGGGCATCGCCGCACATTCGCGCGCCTTGCTTCTCCAGCAACAATGTGACGCCGCCCGCGTCTTGCTCAAATCCCGTGCACCTCGCGTTGAGATGAATCGCATCTGGCTTGATCGCGCGCACCGCATCAATCAACACACCGAGCAAATCGGGGCGGTACACCGTGAAGTAGGGATAGCCGTAGCGCGCCACCGACTCCGCGCCCAGATCAAACAGCTTCCAGGTCTCGCCGCTGTTCCACAGGCGAATCTCCTTGCCGGTCGCTTCGCACGAAAGGCGTTGCAATGCTTCACCGAGACCGAGCTCGTAGAGCGCGCGATTGCCATTGGCCGAGAGTTGCAAGCCAGCGCCAACCTCTTTGAGTTCAGCGGCCTGCTCGACCACCTCGACATCGAAGCCCTGCTTCAGACACGCGAGCGCGGCGGTCAGGCCGCCAATGCCGGCACCGGCGATGAGAATTTTTTGACTGGCGGCCACTGCCGGTTGTCCTTATGCGAGTGTTGCGCGGATGTTGCGAGGGTGTTGCGAGGGTGTTGCGCGGATGTTGCGAGGGTGTTGCGTGGGTGTTGCGTCGGTGCTTGGGTGGTCTGGCCAGCGGCGTCAACCTGACCGGTGCGACGCTGACCACCACAGCGCTCGCGGCTCTGCTTGTGCGTGGGCGAGCAAAAGCAGGAG
>JANNCZ010000833.1:0-7545 GCA_031387185.1 Burkholderiales bacterium | reverse complement strand
CGAAGTCGATGTGGTCTGCACCGGGCGCTTTTACGATTTTTTCGAACAGCGCAATGTGGGCGGCCAAGACGTGTGGAAGATCGTGCGCCGTCAGCCGATTTACGAAAAGGACCGCATGGATGTGGTCAGTCCTTCCTCCATGCTGGAACTCGATGTCGATTTACTCGGTCAGTTTCCCGAGAGTTACCGGCATCTGGCTTATCTGCAAAGCAAGGTCGGCTTCAAGATCAAGCGCGACATGCCGGGGCTGAAAGGCGAGGTCGTCAAGGCGCTGTATGCGCGTGGGGCGCTATGGCTTGCTGGCGGCACCGCGTGGGATACGCCACCGGTGCGCAGCGGCATTTAGCGGGCGGTCAATTTCCGGTTGACTCACGCCGGATTCAAGCCACGTCATCATTCGCGCTGCCGCCGCGCGGGGAACTACCGCGCCGGCGGCACGTAGTAGCGGGTGGGCTTCAACTCCGGTTCAGCATGCTGGAGCAGCGTGTGGTACAGCCGCTGCTGATCCATCAAAAACAAATCGCGCGCCACCGCTTGCCCGAGGCGCGTGGCGCCCGTTCCCAGACCGGGAATATCGCCCGCCAACTGGCCGTGGCTCATGGCGCAACCCCAATTGAAAACGTGCACATTGCGCGCGGCAGGGGAAGCGCCCGGTGTGCGCTCGATGAATTCGAAGCCGGGGCCGAGATAGGGAAAGCGCGCTTCTTCAGGATGCCGCTGCGCTTCGCCATCAGACACCTTGTCACGCCACACTTGCACCTGTTCGCGAAACGCGGCGACTTCGGCGCGCGCCATCATGTCCACATCAAAGCCGGTAGCGATGATGACCGCATCAAATTCGTAGGCACCCTTGGCGGTGGTCACGCGCACCGATTGCACAGCGGGTGCGAGGTCGCTCCAGCCTTCACCAAGATGCAGCGCGAATGCCGCATGCTTGTCACAACGCAGCACCGATTCGAACGGTGGCGGCACTTGTTCATCGAATATGTGGGTGAGAAATTTCCAGCGCGTTGCGTCATCGAGCGCGATGAAGCCGTGAAAAAAACCGGGGAATGACGCCCACTTCGATTTGTTCACCTGCGGCAGCGTGGCGCGGCGCGCGAACATGCTGACCTGCGCGGCACCCGCTTCGAGCGCGGTGCCGGCGTTGTCGAATGCGGACGAACCGGCGCCGAGTACGCCGACTCGCTTGCCCTTGAGCGCCGCAAAGTCGATGTTGGCGGAAGAATGGAACACGCGCGGGCGCGCGTTGGCATGCGCTGGATCGAAGGACGAAAAACGCGGCCAGCGCGGCGCTCCGCTGCCATCACGGCCGAGCGCGAGTACCACCTTGCGCACATGCACCACTTCATCCAATGGCTGACCAGATGCCGCTGTCTTGCGGATCGTCGCGCGGAGCATGTCGCCCGCTGGCTCCAGCGCATTCAACCTGGTGGCGTTTTCCACCGGCACCTGCGCCCGCGCGCGCACCCAGAGCAAGTAGTCGCGCCACATGCGCGTGGGGATTTTGTAAAGCGCATCCCAGCCCGCTGCGCCATGTTGTGCCTCGTACCAGGCGCGAAAGGTAAGCGAAGGCACGCCAAGATCTGGGCTGGTCAAGTGCTTGGGGCTGCGCAGGGTCTCCATGCGCGCAAAGGTGCCCCACGGGCCTTCCTTGCCCACGGCAGCCTGATCGAGGATGCGCAGGTTGCGCACTCCTTCCTTTTGCAGCGCAAACGCAGCTGTCTGGCCGCACATGCCGCCGCCCGCCACCAACACATCGAGCAAGGGCTTGCCATCCGGGCCATAGGCGGGCGGCACCCAGTTGGCGGCGGGGTAGTTGAGGCGCGCCAGATCGTGGCGCACTTGTTCGTCAAGCAGCGAGAGCAGATTGGGAGCGGTCATAATCGCGGATTATCGCGCGGCTTACGGCGTTGTCTCCTCTCTCTATTTGGTTCTGTATTTCTTTCCCGGCCTGCCATGACACCCATCACTGTGCCTTGTTTCTACAGTCTCTCGTCTCCCTGGGCTTATCTGGGCGGCCCGCAACTGCAGGACATCGTGCGCCGCCACCATGTCAAGCTGGTGTTGAAGCCCTATGACTTCCAGGCCATCGCCGAAGTCACCGGCAGCGTACCGCTGCGCACGAGACCGCAGCCACGCGTCGATTACCACACACTCGAGCTCGAACGCTGGAGCAAATACCTCGGCATGCCGCTGGTGTTGAAACCCAAGTACTACCCCTGGGTCGTCACCGACAAGGACTGGAACAAGCGCCCAGGCTGGATGGTGATCGCCGCGCAGGAGCGCGGTCTGGATGCGTTCCGGCTGTCGCACGCACTGCTGCGCGCGCTCTGGACAGAGGAGCGCGACACCGCCGATGCAGGTGTGCGGAGCGCGATTGCGGAAGAGAACGGCATGGATGGCGCAGCGCTGGTCGCCGCAGAGAATTCAGATGATGTGCAGGCGATCTACCGGCTTTACACCGACGAAGCCGCCGCCAGCGGCGTGTTTGGCGCACCGACCTTCATCCTCAACGGCGAGCGCTTCTGGGGGCAGGACCGTCTGGATTTTCTGGATCGCGCACTCGATACGGAACGTACGAACCATTGATCAGGGCTTCGCAGCAGTAACTGCGTCCTCGCCAAAATGGGTCAGATATAGCAGTAGCAGCATCTTGACCTTGACGCGGTCGTCTAGCGTGGAATTTCCGGCAATGCTGGCGGCAGTGCTACTGATACCGGCCGCCTGCTCGGACGGCATGGTTTGCACACTGGCGGTCAGGATGCCCAGCATGCCCTGCGCCTGCAATGCTGAGATGTTGGCGGCTAATGTTTCCGCCAAACGAATACGCCGCAGAGCCCGCGCACGATCAACTTGAGTGGACACGACAGCAAGCACATTCTCAAGTACCAGTGCGGGCCCGTACATCATGTTCTCGCCGGTATTTTTGTCCTTGCCAACAAAAAAACCGCTGCGCAAAAACGCAATGCCTGAAAACGCCGCGATGGTGACCTGCATCACGTGTGTCAGGTGGCTGCTGGCCGGGGCACCGAAATTGATGTCCAGGTAGCGAATCAGCAAATAGACGGCGGCACCTGCGATGCCGTTGATAGTGAAGTAGGCCACGCCAGGAACCGAGGAAACCGCCTCGAAGGGCTCGTCCCTGAATCGCACCAGCACTTCGACAAACCCAACGAAGGCGGCAAGCACAAACACCAATACCAACAGGGACCAGGACGGCTCAGCCGCCCATGCGGATACGGCAGCAGCGGCTACCAGCCCCAACAGCAGAAACAGCAACCGCATCGCCTTTATGCCGGGGAGGTCACTGCAACAGTAGCACTGGCGATCTGCCGTCCCGCAGCGGTCAGGCGCGCGACAGGGACTACCGCACTCCAATCGACTGTGATCAAGCGCGCCGCTTCGAGGGATTTGGCCGCTCCTGCTGCCTGCGCGTACTTGCCGCCGATCTTTTCTGCCAGCAAGTCAAGCGACGAGCCGCCGTCATCTTGCGCGGCCAGAGCCCTCAGCAGCTCGCTGCCAAGGGTGACCTCGGGAATCTGCGCTGAGGAGCTAGCACCGGTCGGTCCAGTTGGACCAAGGAACGAGCTCAGCGCATCCAAATTGCGCTTCCATTCGGGATTGGTGTTCATCAACTTCTCCTTTTCACCGCGTCCGGGTAATTGCAGCCGGAAGGGTTACATACTACTCTGATGAATTCGAAGACGCGGGCCAGCCTGTCAAAAGCAAGACCACGGCTACCGGCGGATCCACGATGGATGATTGCCAGCCACAAGACCGTTGGCAAAAGCCACTCTGCCAACAATATGAGCCACGAAACGCTTGGTACACAAGCCTCAGCGGGCACCGGCTTTTTCAAGAATCGCGATCATCTCGCGATAAGCACGCGTCTTCGCCAACGCCAGCGGTGTCGCGCCGCTGCGATCCGCCAGTTGCAGATTGGCACCCGCCTCGACGAGGTGTTTAAGCGTCAGCGTGTGCTGCGGGCCGCCATTGCCGAGCACTATTGATTCGATCAGCGCGGTCCAGTGCAAGTTGTTGACATGGTCGAGCGGTGCGCCGGCGCGGATCAAGGTTTGTACCACTTCGGCATGACCGAGATGTGCGGCGGCGATCAGCGCGCTGCCGTCGTAGCGGCTGGTAATGTTGGTGGCCTTGCAGCCGAGTTCGAGCGCGAGCTTGAGTGTCGGTACATCGTTGGCCACTGCGGCGATGGTGACGATGTCGTAGCGGTCATTTTCCAGTGCGTTCGCATCGGCACCACCCGCCACCAGCGCGCGCATCGCGTCGTGCTTGGCGAAATACGCAGCGGCGTGAAGCGGGGTGCGCTGATAACCGTCACGCGCATCCGGCTTGTTGCCTGCGGCGATCCGCGCTTTGATTTCCGCGGCGTTGTTGGCCAGTGCGGCAGCAAACAGGCCCTGGTATTGGGCGATTTCGCTGCGTGCAGGCGGCACTTGCGCTTGCACGCAGCCGCTTGTCCCGGCCAACAACACGCCAAGCGCCGCCGCTGCAAGGCGAGAGTAGAGGCGCGCCTGCATCTCAGATATCGATATTGATTGCCCGCAACGCATTGGTCTCGATGAATTGGCGGCGCGGTTCGACTTCATCACCCATCAGGGTGGTGAAGATGCCGTCGGCGGCGATGGCGTCATCGATCTGCACACGCAGCAAGCGGCGCACTTTCGGATCCATCGTGGTTTCCCACAACTGCTCGGGATTCATTTCACCGAGACCCTTGTAGCGCTGGCGGGCGAGGTTGCGCTCGGCATCAGCCAGCAGCCAATGCACAGCACCGCGAAAGTCGGTGATGGCTTGTGAGCGCGCCTTGTCTCCTTCGCCGCGCTTGATGGTGCCCCCCGCGCGCACCAGGTCTTTGACCTTCTGTGCCGTCACTATTAGTTGCGTGTAGTCGGCACCATTGATGAAGTCGGGATCAATGATCGAATTTTTCTGGTTGCCATGTTTGCTGCGCGTGACGCGCAGCACCCAGGACTCGCGCTTTTCGTCGTAGGCGGGGGTGACAGTGACGGAACGATCGGTGAGAGCGCCGAGCAATGATTGTGCTGAGCGCTGCGCTGCTTCTTCGCTCGATACATCGACTTCTGCACCATCGAGAATCGCCTTGAGCGCGGCTTCATCGTAAACGTGACCGATGCGCTGCACCACGGCTTCGGAGAGCAGATAGTCGCGGGCGAGGGCTTCAAGAGCATCCCCACCAATCGCTGCGGGCGTGCTGTTGCCGCTTGCCGCATTGGGGACGAGTTCCGCACTTTGCAGCGCGGCGCGCAGCAGGTATTGATTGAGCTCGTGGTCGTCCTTGAGGTACTTCTCTTCCTTGCCGGCCTTGACCTTGTAGAGCGGCGGCTGGGCGATGTAGATGTGGCCGCGCTCGACCAGCTCGGGCATCTGGCGATAGAAGAACGTGAGCAGCAGGGTGCGAATGTGCGCGCCGTCGACGTCGGCATCGGTCATGATGATGATGCGGTGATAACGCAGCTTGGCGATGTCGTAGTCGTCCTTGCCCATGCCGGCACCGATACCCGTACCGAGCGCGGTGATGAGGGTGGTGATCTCGGTAGATGACAACAGCTTGTCGAAACGGGCCTTCTCGACGTTGAGAATTTTGCCGCGCAACGGCAGGATCGCCTGAAACTTGCGGTCGCGCCCTTGTTTGGCCGAGCCGCCCGCCGAGTCACCCTCGACCAGATACAGCTCGCACAGTGCGGGGTCTTTCTCCTGGCAGTCTGCCAATTTCCCGGGCAGGCCCATGCCGTCGAGCACACCTTTGCGGCGCGTCATCTCGCGTGCCTTGCGCGCTGCCTCACGGGCGCGCGCTGCTTCGACGATCTTGCCACAAATGATCTTGGCGTCGCCCGGACGCTCGAGCAGGTACTCGCCCAATGCCTTGGCTACCGCTTCCTCGACCGGCATGCGCACTTCGGACGACACCAGCTTGTCCTTGGTCTGTGAACTGAATTTTGGTTCGGGCACCTTGACCGACAACACACAGGTCAGCCCCTCACGCATATCGTCGCCGGTGGTCTCGACCTTTTGTTTTTTGGCTATTTCGGTTTCTTCAATGTACTTGTTGATAACGCGCGTCATCGCCGCGCGCAGGCCGGTAAGATGGGTGCCGCCGTCGCGCTGCGGAATGTTGTTGGTGAAGCACAACACCTGCTCGTTGTAGCCGTCGTTCCACTGCATCGCCACTTCAACGCCGATCGAGAGGCCATTTTCGGCTTGGTGTTCGCTCGAGGTGTAGAAAATGTTCGGATGCAGGACTGTCTTGGTGCGGTTGATGTATTCGACAAAACCCTTGACGCCGCCATCGAAAGCAAACACTTCTTCCTTGGCGGTGCGCTGGTCGGTCAGCTTGATGCGCACGCCATTGTTGAGGAAAGAGAGTTCGCGGATGCGCTTGGACAGAATCTCGTAGTGGTATTCGATGTTGGTAAAGATTTCGTCATCGGCAAGAAAGTGCACTTCGGTGCCGCGCTTCTCTGTCGCGCCGGTGAACTTGATCGGCGAGGTCATCACGGTCGAGCCGGGTGCTGCACCGTTGACCACACCTTGCGGCATGATGCCTTCTTCGAGTTCGCGGTTTTGCGGAATGCCGCGATGAAACTCCATGAAATGGGCCTTGCCATCACGGCGCACGATCAGGCGCAGCCACTTCGACAGACCATTGACACACGACACGCCGACGCCGTGCAGGCCGCCGGACACCTTGTAGCTGTTCTGATCGAACTTGCCGCCAGCGTGCAGCTCGGTCATCACGATTTCAGCGGCACTGCGTTTGGGGTCGTGCTTGTCGTCCCACTTGATGCCGGTCGGAATGCCGCGACCATTGTCGGTGACCGAGATCGAATTGTCGGTGTGAATCGTGACGTGAATCTCGGTGCAATGTCCAGCGAGTGACTCGTCAATCGAGTTGTCGAGCACCTCAAACACCAGATGATGCAGGCCGGTACCGTCACTGGTGTCACCGATATACATGCCCGGACGCTTGCGCACCGCTTCGAGACCTTCGAGAATCTGGATGCTCGACGCACCGTAGCTGTGTTCAGCCTGTCCGCCTGCGGTATGTTCCGGTTGACTACCCTCTACTGGTGGCTGTGCCTGTGGATGAAGCGGTTGTTCGCCAGGCATTTGCTGCGGAGTTTCGGACATGCGTGATTACCTGCTGTGATTCCTGGGGGCTGGAAAATAATGCAAACGGGTTACATCTGTCTCACAATCAAATACGCATCGGCATCACAACGTATTTGAAGTCGGCGTTTTCGCCGCCGGTAATTAGTGCACTCGAATTGGCATCTCCGAGCGAAATTTTGATCTTGTCTACTTTGAGGTGATTGAGCACATCGAGCAAGTAGGTCACGTTGAACCCTATGTCGATAGCGTCACCGGTGTAGGCAATCTCGGCTTCTTCCTGGTCGGTATTGGTGCAACTAATCTTGAGGCTGTTGTCACCGACGATGCAGCGCACACCCTTGAATTTTTCGTTGGTCAAAATCGCAGCACGCGTCAAGCATCCGATCA
>JANNCZ010000811.1:0-1645 GCA_031387185.1 Burkholderiales bacterium | reverse complement strand
GATGATCGGTGCGCCGCCGGTTTCGATCTTGAGTGCGCGGTGCGATTGGTCGCCGCCGAACATCAGCATCGGCAGGCCGCCTGCGGGGACGATCACGTCGGCACCGGCATTGAGCAGCGCGTTGACTTCACGCTGGAATTTCGGTGCGAGTCTGGCGTAGCCCTCTTCGGTGGCGAACGCGTCCATGAAGTCGCTCACCTTGCAATCGACCGCACGCACGCCGACACAGCGCTGCTGCAGGCCATAGCGGATCACCTGGTCTTCGTGCCATGGGATGAAAGTGGGGTTGATGGTGACGAGGCCAAATTTGCGGCCCAACGTGCAGGCGAAATACATCGTCGTTTCGCCTAGTCCCAGCACCGGGATATCGACCAGCGATTTGACTTCGGCGAGGCCCGCGTCCTGAAAATGCGAGATCGCCATCACGCTGTAGCCTTCTTTTTCGGCATTGACGGCATTCTTCATGAAGTTGCGCGCCATGCGAAATTCGGTGACCGGGTGCGTGGTGGTGGCCGGCGGTGTGGTGGTATTGAAGCTGTAGGTGAAGCCCGGGTCGATGATGCGCTTCATGTGCGCTTCGAGCGGCGTGATGTAGGCGGCGTGGGCGACGCGGTCGGTTGCGCCCTGGAACCAGATTTTGTGTTTGGCTTGGGTCATGTGGATGTCCTTGTGATGACGTGCAAAGGGAACGGGTGACTATTCGTTCGTGACCAGGGCGAGTACGCGCAACGGACTGCCGCTGCCGTTCTGAATCTTGAGCGGCGCTGCAAATATCACGGCCCCGGTGGGCGGGAGTTGATCGAGGTTGTTGAGGCACTGCAAGCCGTAGCGCCCCGCGCCGTGCATGAACGAGTGGCAGGGATACGGCGGCTTTAAGTGATAGCCCTGGCCTGCGTCGGTGCCGATGGTTTCGGTGCCGAAGCCGAGCACATCGCGCTCTTCGACCAGGAAACGCACAGCGTTCGTGTCGGGGCCGGGCGTGTGCTGGCCGGTGGCGTCAAAGTTTTGGTAGGCAGCAGGGTCGGCGCGTTTGCTCCAGCCGGTGCGCATCAGCACCCAGGCGCGCGGCGGGATGCGGCCGTGCTGCGCTTCCCACTGTTTGATCCACTCGACGGTGAGCAGGAAGTCGGCATCGGCATTCGCTTCGCTGGTGCAGTCGAGCACGCAGGCGCTGCCGACGAAATGCTCGACCGGAATCGTATCGACGGCGTTGTTGGGCAGATCGCGCCCCGAGACCCAATGCACTGGCGCATCGAAATGCGTGCCGGTGTGTTCGCCGCAGGAAAAATTGTTCCAGTACCATGCCGGGCCGCGCTCGTCGTAGCGTGACACTTCTTCGATACGGAAGGGTTGTACTTGACCAAACTCCGGCGGCAGCACGATTTGCGGAAACTCGGGCGCGAGGGTGTGCGTGAGATCCACCACGCGCACCTGGCCGCTCGCCAGCGCCGTCATCAACTGGGTGAGGATGTTCATGCCGACAACTCCCGCTCCAGTGCCTTGGGATTGTCGCGCCAGCGCTCCAGCCACTCTTGCGCGACGTCACCAGGGTAAACATCTTCGATGCCCTGTTGCAAAGCGTTGACCACTGCTTTAGCCAGCGCGACCGGGTTTACCTTCGGCGGCGGCTGCAACTGATTCCACT
>JANNCZ010000762.1:0-3899 GCA_031387185.1 Burkholderiales bacterium | reverse complement strand
TGCCAAGGCGGATTGATCGACGGCTGGCGTTGCGCCGGTCAGCTCTCGTTGTGCGCAACGATGATGCGCTCACGGGTACCTGCTGCCACGTCGTACATGTGAAAGCTGTTCATGGTGCGGCCGTACAGGTGAAGGCTGACGGCGCGTGGGCGCTCTCGTGGCACGCCGGTAATGTGGATGTGGTCCGGATTGGGCACGAAGCTGGTCACTGCGCCGTGGCCCAACAGGATGACGCCGCCGCGCACCAGCTCGATGCCGGTGTCGGCGCTGCGGCCGGGTGAGAGGCGCACGTAGCTGCGCTCTTCGAGCACGCCCTCGACGACGCCGACCACACCCCAGCTGCCGTGGTCGTGCACTGGCGTCCATTGCCCGGGCAACCACACCAGGGTGTACAGCGATAGGCTGTCGTCCGGCGCCGCATAGACCAGATTGCGTGCGTAATGTTCCGGGTGGCTGGTGTAATGCTGCGGTTCGAGGAAACTGCCTGCCGCGTCGATCAGCTCCAGCATCAGTGGCGCCAGCGCCAGCACGCAATCGGCCGGATCATCCAGCGCGCGGCTGACGCGAATCGATTCAGCAACAAATTTGTCCAGTGCGGGTGAGGCCATGCTGTGCGCTTCTTGAGGGGTTAGCCGCGCGGGGCACCGGCGTCGGTGAGGGACTCACCATGAATCATGCGCGCTATTCCGGATTCGAACGCAGCGCGCTCGCACAGGCTGCACGGGCGTGAAGACGACACCAGGATGCAGCCTGCAAGACCGGTGCTGCCCAGCGCAGCACGGGCGTTGTCGCTTTCATCAGAGCAGTCGGTTCAATCGGCACGTGCGCCGACCTCCTTGGCCACCTTGGACCATTTGGCAATCTCGCTCTTGATGAACTGCGCGAACTCTTCCGGGCTGCCGCCCACCGGCTCCAGCCCGGCGCCAAGCAGGCGTTCCTTTACATCCGGCATTTGCATCACCTTCACCAGCGTCTCGTTGAGCCGCTTCACCACATCGGGTGGCGTACCGGCCGGCGCAGCCAGGCCTTGCCAGGCGCCGGCTTCAAAACCTGGCAAACCCGATTCGGCGATCGTCGGTACCTCCGGATAGTTGGGCGAGCGCCGCAGGCTGCCAACCGCCAGCACGCGCAGTTTGCCCGCTTTCACCTGTGGCATCAGGTTGGCCTGATCGCCAATACCGACTTGTATCTGCCCCCCCAGCAAATCAGCCACCATCGGACCGCCACCCTTGTACGGCACATGCAGGATGTCGATACCGGCGCGTTGCTTGAGCAGTTCGGTAGCCAGATGCGGCGCACTGCCGCTGCCGGCAGAGCCATACGAGAGCTTGCCGGGGTTGGCCTTGGCGTAGGCAATGAACTCCTGCACATTCTTCGCCGGCACGCCCGGATGTACGACCAGCGCGTAACTCACGTCGACCGTGCGCAATACCGGCGCAAAATCCTTGGCCGGGTCGTAAGGCATCTTGGCATACACGCCCACGTTCATCGCCAGCGCAGCAATGTTGCCGATCAGCAGGGTATAGCCATCGGGTGGGGCTTTGGCCACCAGATCTGCGCCGATCATGCCGCCGGCACCGGCGCGGTTCTCGATCACGATGTTCTGGCCGAGCGCCTCGGAAAAACGTGCCTGCACAATCCGCGCATAGACATCGGTGGCGCCGCCGGGGGGGAAGGCCACCACCAGACGAATCGGCCGGTTTGGATAGGGCTGTGCCATCACGATGCCTGACGCCAGCATCTGGGCCAGCACGAAGCCAAACGCGGTGAGCAGTGCAGTGCGCCGGCGCGGACGCATGAAGTTTGTACCGTCTGCTGCAGTGGTCATCTCGCTTCTCCCCAACAGTCGTCAATTCAGGGTTTGACTTCAGTTTGCAAGCTTGAGTGTAATACCATGCAGAACCATCAAGAGCGGGAGCACCTATGGCGCTAGCAAAGTTGGAGCACTGGGTATTTCGTGCTCCCGTGGCCGCACCGGTCGCCAATGCATTTGGTTCAATGAGCAACCGGCCCGCACTGTTCGTGCGCATCAGCGCCAGCGACGGCGCCTGGGGTTGGGGCGAGGTGTTCTGCAACTTTCCGCAGGTCGGCGCCGAGCATCGCGCACGCCTGATCGCCAGCATCTTCACGCCGTTACTCGAAGGCTGCGCGCGTGACGACCCCGCTACCGTGCGCACGCTGCTGGAGGCGCGCACGCGCCGCATGGCGATTCAATGCGGCGAGCCCGGACCATTCGCGCAGATCACCAGCGCGGTGGATCAGGCGCTGTGGGATCTCGCCGCACGCCGCGCAGGGTTACCGCTGTGGAAATATCTTGGCACGCACGCTGGTGTGGCGGACAGCGCCAGCAATCGCGTTCAGGTATACGCCAGCGGCATCGGCCCCGAGCGTGTGGTCGATGTCGCGCTCGCCAAACGCGCCGGGGGATACCGTGCGTTCAAACTCAAAGTTGGCTTCGGCACCCAGCGCGATGTGGAAAACCTCTCGTCGATGCGCGCAGCGCTCGGCGCAGATGCCGCCATCATGGTCGACGCCAATCAAGCCTGGACCCCGTCCGACGCCGCTGCACGCATTGCCGAGTTGGCGCCGTTCAAACCGCACTGGGTGGAAGAGCCCATCGCAGCGGATGAATCACTCGATGCATGGCGCGCCCTTGCCGCAGCGAGTGCCGCACCACTCGCGGCCGGCGAAAACCTGCGCGGCGACGCTGCATTTGACGACGCACTGGAAGCCGGTTTCTTGCGCTACGTGCAGCCCGACGTGGGCAAGTGGGGTGGCATCAGCGGTTGCCTCGCGGTGGCGCAGCGGGCGCAGTCACGCAGCATGCTCTTCTGCCCGCACTGGCTGGCCGGTGGCGTGGGCCTCGCCGCCTCGCTGCATCTGCGCGCAGCCCTTGGGCCACAAGGGTTTGCGGAGGTTGATGCCAATCCGAATCCATTGCGCGAAGAAGTGTTTCCACTGGTGCCAATCGATGGCTGGGTGACGCTAAGCGATACGCCTGGGCTGGGCGTGGAACCGGACCTCGCGAGGCTGTCGCGCTATGCGGTCACGCTGTCTTGAGGTGCGCACACCGCTGATCGCGGAATGTCAGACTACTCGCAGTTCGCCTTGAATTCCGCTTCGCGCTTGGCCAGGCTGGCGTCACGCTCGGCATCGCTCATGTAAACACGTTCGCCCGCATCGTTGAGACGATAGAAGCCCCCAGAGGCACGCATGTTGACCAACTGCGCGCGCGCGTTGCGGCAGGATTCGTCGCGCTGCGCCTTGACTTTGGCATTGCGCGTTTCCTCTTCCGCGCGCATCACCTGACGTTTGCGATATTCGATTTCCTGTGACTGCAGGTTCGACTGCGCCGCAGGTTTGGCTGCGCCAGGCGCTTGCGGTGAGGCGTCGCGCAGTTCGAGCGGCTTGGCCTTGGCATTGCCCTGTGGCCGCTCGCTGTAGTGGGTCACACCGTTGGCGTCTACCCATTTGTAAACCTGCGCTGTCGCGTCCGGCGCGAACGCGGCACCCAACACCACCGTCACGGCAACCAGATGGATTGCCAACGACGGGGTTGCCAACGATGCGGCAACCAACGATGAGGCTGCCAACAACGCAATCACGCGCACGCGCCTCCAGACCCTCTGCCACCCGGCTTGCTTCATCATCGTCCTCCTTGCGCAAAAGCTTACCCGAAGGCGTAAAATCCCGTTTCCTGTTGCTTTATGCACACCCGAACATGGGGCCGACCCGGTTTCGACGTGGGTTACAAAGCAGTGAGGGCATGCCGAGGCGTGGCTACCTCGTAAATCCAACCGCACGAAACACAAACGCCAACGACCAGCGTTTCGCTCTCGCAGCCTAAACAGCATCGCGGAGCCGCTGCACCGGTTGTTCTCTGGGCCGGGTGAACCTAA
>JANNCZ010000725.1:0-5552 GCA_031387185.1 Burkholderiales bacterium | reverse complement strand
GGGTGACATGCAGCTCGCCGACGCGGTGCGCCGCTTGGCCGGCAAGCATCACGCCTTGCTGCTCGCCAATCACGGGCCGGTAGTGGCGGGCTCGTCGTTGTCTGCTGCGGCTGATGCCGTGGAAGAACTGGAAGAGACTGCGAAGCTCTTTTTGTTGCTGCAGGGCAAACGCATCCGCACGCTGACTGCGGAGCAGGTGGCGGAGTTGCGGGCGCGGCGCAGCGCTTGAATTCAGCCTCTCCCGAAAATCACTGCGCATGTTCTCAACCTCGCCCCGCCATTCGCGGCTCGGCATTTACACGTGAAGTCCGCCTCTCCGTTTTCCTGGAAATCTCCGGATTTATTAACATTACCAAACCAGCTCTCGCTAAACTCCCGGACTGAAATCAATTTCCCGCTTTGGAGTGCAAATGGCCATTTACGCGATCTGGAACAACAAAGGCGGAGTCGGAAAAAGCTATCTGTCTTTTCAAATCGCCAGCGAGTATGCAAGAACCCATCCTCTGGAAAAAGTGCTGGTGGTCGATTTGTGCCCGCAGGCCAACGCATCAGGCATGTTGCTGGGCGGGATGGCCGCGGGCGAACTTGCGCTCGATAGTCTGGGCAGCCAGTCGCCCAGAAAAACCATCTCAGGCTACATCGAAGACCGCATTCTGAGTCCCTACGTCAACCCGAAATCCGGCTCCACTTACCTCACCCGGGTCGCGCAACGGAATCCGCCGGTGCCTGAAAACCTTTTTTTGATAGCCGGTGACGAACAGCTCGAAATTCAGGCCTCACGAGTGCTGGGCGCCACCGCACCAGGGCCGACAGATGCATGGAGAATCGTCCACACCTGGATCAGTGATCTGATTGACGACGTAAAGCGTTCCTGGAATCAGGACAAGACCACCGTCTTCATCGACTGCAATCCGAGCTTCTCGATATACACCGAACTCGCGCTATCGGCTTCGGACCGCTTGATTATTCCCTTTTCTGCGGATGGCTCCTCCAAGCGTGCGGTCCGCGCGGTGCTTGCGTTGATCTACGGCGTGATGCGCATGCCAGGCAGCCAGCAATCGCAGTTTTTTCTCAACTCCCAGCAATTCCGGCTGCCGATTCCCAAAATTTATTGCTACGCCGGCAACCGCCTGACCCAGTACATCAGTTCCGCCAAAGCCTTTCGCACCGTGGTGCACGAGATCGGGGATGAGATTTGGGCGGTGTGGCAAACCAACCCGAATGTTTTTCACATCCACCCAACCGGATCAGGCAGCCCGTCCGGGAGAACCGCTTTCAACCAGATGTTTCAATTTGAAATCGTCGACGCAAACACGGCTTCCGTCGTCTCCAGTTCGCTCGGAATTCCAATTGTTCGGCTTGCGGCGGGGTATCACGCGGTGGCGGGCCGCAATGTCACCGTAAACCAGTCGCAACTCGACAATCAGCAGCCGAATATCCAGCAACTGGTTGCGGCGATTGAGTGAGGCGAATACGCTGTAGGCACCCAATTGCGCAGTTATCTCGCGCATTGATCTTCTCCATGCAGAGCTTATGAGCAGCCCAAAACAAGACAAAGCGCGCGAGCATCGCATTGACATGGAAGCGGTGGTCGATGCCTATGACGAGACCGAGCGCGCGATGGGCTGGTACTACTATCTTGAGGATAGAGTCAAACCGCCGTTCAACGCGAAGTGCGTGACACGCCGCGCGATTTCGCCTCTGAAAATCGGCCAAGCCGTAAAGGTGCTGGGCATGGCACCCGCTGAGGAATGTGAATCGGACATGTTCGTCATGATTGAATACGACGGCGATGAGCTTGGCGTTCCTCTTGCGCAACTTGCTCCCACGACAGGCGACGCTGCAACGAAGGAAGCCATCGCCGACTGGCATTACTGGGTAGCGCGCGGTTATGAGTTTTAAATCCCATCGAACCTTCAACGTTTTTGCACAATCGGCAAATGGGCTTGAAGGATGCAGGCCCGAGTGCGGTAGCAACCCAACGTGATCGGGTTGCATACGGCTCCAGGAGGAAGGCAATGCTCGATATACCACTCCGTCTAGTGGAGCAGGTTTTCCCATCTGCAGACTTCGCTATTTCCGGTGAAGCCTGGCGTTCAAATTTACCGGCGCTCTGCAATGAGCTTGGCCGGATCGCGCAGACCCTTATTGACGCAGTAAAGCCATCGCTGCCAAACCGCGTGTTCTCCGAATCGAAACAGGAACTGCTTGGCAGCCACACGGCGGCGATAGTGGTGTCTGAATTTCGGCTGCGTCCGCAATCCGGCTATTACACGAAGACCTCGCAACTCGTGCCGTCGCCGGAAAACCCGGGCGGCCCCCACGCCACTGGGATCGAGATCACCTTCTCACTTTGCCGTGGGTATCCGGCTCAGCACGCCATTCGTCACCCTTGGCTGGCGATGGAATTTTCTGTTTGGGGCGTGCGTGAGCGTGCGTGTTTCCACGAATTTTTTGTTGACCAGCGCCGGTTTGTTGAGAAACTGATTTTGCTCAAGAAGTTTCAATTCAGCACCGCTTGTGTATTCGATAACGTTGACCGCGTGAGGGGAGCGGGAGCATTCAAGCAGCTTGATCTTTACTACTAAAAAAGCGAATACGACACGGAAAACATGTTTGCTCTGGAACGGGAATTTGGTGCAGATGCCACTGTGCCGGAACTCACCGATACACTGCTGCGGCTACTCGCGCTATACGATGGAGCATATGGATACTGTCTTCCAAAAAAGGACAAGGAACGCTGCTGGGATTTTGTTTCGTTAATGCGTCAAAACGTTAAGCCTTGAAAAAACTCGTCATGGAAACATCTGTTAAAGGCATCGAGAAGCAACTTGGCCCGAAAGGGAAGTGAACCTTGTTAGGCTACCCGGTGATTCTGGCCGCGCAACCCGAGGGTGGCTTCGTCGTCACGTTTCCTGACGTGCCCGAAGCCATCACCCAAGGCGATGATCGGGACAAAGCCTTGTTGTACGCGGTCGATGCGCTTGAAGCGGCGCTGTCGTTTTACGTCGATGCGCGCAAGCCGCTGCCGGTACCGCGCAAGCCAAAGCGTGGTCAGCTTCCGTTGAGCGCCGTGCTGCCCAGCAGTTGACGTGCGCGTCGCACCGCATCCAGAGCCTCTTTGGGTACATCAAGATCATCTGCATCGGGCTGCCATGAGCGCCCGGACTTGTCTGCATACAAGTCGGAGAGTGCCCATGCCGGTGCCAGGGCGCGCAGGCCGTAGGTAGTTGTTTCCGCTTCTGCTGTTTTGCCCGCAGGCGCGTCCCAGGCGCCATGGTTTTGCATGAACTGAAACCACGCCACCGGGCGCGGAAACAAGGTCACACCGTCGATCTTCGCGTAGCTGCTGCGTGCTTCGACGGCGACGTGCAGTGTTGAAGGAATCTGCGCGGTCCAGCCGGCGCTGTGCAGCACCGATGCGCCACAGAGCGTGGCGGACGGGTATTTCATCACCAGCGCCTTGACGGCGTGGGCGGTGCTGCCATTGCGGTCAAGCACCCGGTTGAAATAAATGCCGGCGCGCGGCCCGGCGCGCTCAACCAGATTTTTAGCGTACCAACGCGTGAGCAAGACCTTGGCGCTGGCGCGCGGCAGGCCGGTGGCGCGCACCAAGGTGTTGAGGGAGAACACCGGCGGCAGATCGCTGAGCCGCTCAAACGCGGAGAGGTATTTGTCCGGGCGCGCGGTCATGCCTGTATCGCTTTGCATTCACGTGCGGATTTCATGTGCCGAATTCACCTGCAGAATTCAAGCGTGCCTGGCCTGGCGCGCAGCGCGGGCTGGTTTGCGCGGCGGCAACGCGTTCAGGTTCACGGTTGCGCGATTGCCGTGTTCAATATGCGCAGACACGCTGTCGATGGCGTGGAAAACGTAATCGACGATTTCGCCGATGCCGTCCGGATGCATGCGCGCCCACAGCGCTGCGGGCAGCCAGGTTTTGATGCCGGGGTCGGCTTGCTTTACCAACGTCTTCTTGTGTTGTTGCAAAAACAGGGCGAGCGCTTTGGCCGGCGGCAGATTCTGCAATGGGGTGTAGGCGCTGATGTTGTGCAAAAACTGTTTGCACACCGCATTGATGTCCAACTGTGCAGAGGTCTGCGTGCCGATCCACCACAGGTCGTAAAGGTCGCGCCACTTGAGGTAGGGCCGCGTGGCGAAGGCCACCAGTTTGTCTGCATACGCCGTCTCCAGCGTGGCGGCGGGTACCGGATGGAACACCAGCGAATAGAAGTCAAGCGCTGCGCCGCGCGCGGCCGGGGTGCGCAGTTGCGTCGGGTATTTTTGCAAATAGGCCGGTTTGGTGCGCCAGAATTCGGCCTTGATCTTTGCGGTTCCGGCGTAGGCGGGATGCGACACCGTCAACAGGTAGGCTGCCATGCACGCCGCATCTTTGGTTTTGTCCCGCATGGTGATGACGAAGTTCGCATCGACGCGGCGCGCCATTTCGGCCACGGCTGCTTCAGTTTTGCGGGCGATGATGTCCAGACCGGTGATCTTGCGCGAGAGCAAAAAGTCGAGGTCTTCGGAGTGCCGCGACGAGTGCCACGACAAGCGCAGCGATGTGCCGCCGTGAAAAGCAAATTCCCCTGCGCTCCAGTCAGTCTGGCTCATCAGGGCTTCGAGATACAGGGCATGGGCCATCTGCGCCCATTCCGCAGCTTGCGCTGGGGATAATGGCTTGCGCTTGGTTGACATTTAAGTTATCAATATTGTTAACTTAAATAATTATAACGCCAACACCTTGGATGCGAATCGGCGGCAGCAGCCAACTGCCGGCGGGCGGCGGCTTGAGAGAGATAGGTGTCGGCTCCGTCTCGGCGCCTACGAAGCGCCGCTGGCTGACGCGTTTGCTATCCCCTTCGCGGGCACCAGCGGCACATAGTCATACTCGCCGATCCCCTGCAACACCAGAAAGCGCATCGGCGCTGCGCCCGCATTGGTTACCAGGTGCGGGCGCTTTGGCGCAGCGGCAAACGTCTCGCCGGGTTTGAGGCGCACTTCCTGTTTCGGGTGTTGCAGGAACAGGCGCATCTCGCCGGAGAGCACGTAGAAAGTGTCCTGCACATGGTTGTGATAGTGCCAGGGCACTTGCTGCTTTTTGCTCAACTCGATTTCGGTGATGCGAAAGCCGGGCCGCTCGGCGTGATATTGATGCACTTCGAAATCATAGAGGCCGCTGGCGTCTTTGATTGCGGCCAGCGCTTGCATGGGTTCCACGTGAGGCACGGCGATCAGGTCGTCAGGAATGTGCATGATGAGCCTTTGGGTTGGGGGACGAATTGAATTCGCGGGGGCGGGCGCAAACGTCTTCGGTTGCGCCCTGCAAACACCGGTCAAGCGCCCAACGGAATCGACTGAGAGGGCAACTGACCAGGGAATTCCTACTCTTCCCGGATGCCCTCGGCGACGCGCATGCGCCGGATGCCTTCAAACACGGTTTGCACTTTGGCGGCGTAGGCATCGCGTTTGGCCGCGCTGGTCGAATGGTAGGCACCGACCGCACTCCAGGTGTTGCCAAAGCGCAGCATCTTGCGCGCGAGCAACAGCGC
>JANNCZ010000713.1:0-8923 GCA_031387185.1 Burkholderiales bacterium | reverse complement strand
CGTGTGCCGCCACGAGAGTGGCGCCGGATCGATGGCGATTGCCGATGGCCTGTTGCGTGGGCGCGCCGGCGTGTGCCTGGTGTCGCGCGGGCCGGGGCTCACGCACGCGATGGTGGCGTTGCACACCGCGTTTCACGATGCCGTACCGCTGGTGATCCTGATCGGCCAGGTCGAGCGCCGCGACATGGGGCGCATGGCCTTGCAGGAGCAGAACTACAGCCGCCTGCTGTGCGACATCACCAAGTGCGTGATTGAAGTCAGCAGCGCCGTGCAGGCGTCCGACGCGATCTCGCGCGCGTTCCACCTCGCCCAGAGCGGCACGCCGGGGCCAGTGGCAGTGGTGCTGCCCGAAGACCTGCTCGATGAAGAAACCGATGCCGAGCTGGTGCAGCCACGTGCACGCCTGCAGGCCGGGCCGCGCGCCGAAGACCTGGCGCAACTCGCCGACCTGCTCGCGCGCGCAAAGCGCCCGTTGATCTGGGTCGGTGGCACCCTTTGCGGTAGCGGTGACAGCGAAGCAGCCCTCATCGAAGTCGAACGCCTCGCCGAGACCTGGCAAGTGCCGGTGTGCTCGACCAACAAGCGCCCGCATTTGTTCGACTCTTCCCACCCGAACTTCGCCGGCCATGTCGGCATCCGCACGCCGGCCAAACTGCTCGACGCACTCAAAGAGACCGATCTGCTGATCGCGCTCGGCGAACGTCTCACCGACACCCTGAGCCAGTACTACACCTTCCCCGCCGCGCCCAATCCGCAAATGCCGCTGGTGCATGTGTGGCCCGATGCGAACGAAGTCGGTCGCGTCTGGCGCCCCACACTCGGCCTCCCCTGCGATCCGCAAGCAGTGGTGCGGGCCCTGCTGCAACTGCCGGCGCCCGCCGCGCTGCCACCCGAGCGCCGCGCCTGGATTGGGAGCCTGCACGCCATCGATCAATCGCTGCGTGCCCCGGTGTGGGACCAGACCCCTGACGGCGTCAACTTCGCGGCGGTGGTGTGCGCCATCGACCGCCACCTCGCCGCCGACGCAGTGATCACGCTCGATGCCGGCAGCTTTTCCACGTTCGTGTTTCGCTACATCGGCTTTCATCGCGGCCAACAGGTGTTGACCTCGGTGGTCGGCGCGATGGGCGCGGGTGTGCCGATGGCAGTGGCGGCGGCGCTACGCAACCCGCAGCGCCAGGTGGTCGCCTTCGTCGGCGACGGCGGTGCCCTGATGACCGGGAACGAGATCGCCACCGCGCGCCTGTATGGCGTCAACCCGATCATCATCATTGCCGACAACGGCTACTACGGCACCATCGGCCTGCATCAGGACATGCGCTATCCGGGTAGGCCGTTTGAAGCAGCCACACAGCTCGCCAATCCCGACTTCGCGCTGTGGGCGCAATCGTTCGGTGCCATCGGCATCACCATCAGCAGCGAGGCTGACATCGACAGCGCGCTCGAACGCGCATTCACGCCCTCCGGAAAACCGGTAGTGGTGCACGTAAAAACCTCGGCGCTGCAGATGAGCGCGTGGCGTCAGGCCAGCCGCAAGCTGCAATTTGCGCCGCGTGTTTGAGCGCGTTTGATCCGGATTGCAACCAAAAACATCGCCAAGAGCCGCGCTGGGAGCGGATCTTTGCGCATTTCCAATCGTCAGCCAGGCGCTACTGCTTTAAGTGCTTTAAGTGCTTTAAGTGCTTTAAGAAGTGCTTTAAGAAGTGCTTTAAGAAGTGCTTTAAGAAGTGCTTTAAGTACTTTAAGGGGCCAGGTTCGCTTTCTCCGCCACGCGAACTCACAACCCCAACTCCCCCTGCTCCAGATTCACCAGAGCACCGCTCTTGGCAACACGCGGCCACCCGCGCGGCCTCGCCTCGCGCCGCTCCTCAGCCGCCCGCGCCACGCGCGCTTAAAAACGCGAATCCCCCCAACGGCTGATTCTGGTTCAGCGCCAGCCGGATGTCATTCAGCGCCTCACCGAGCCAGTGCAGGTAGCTGTGGTAATCCTCTTCGCAGAAAAAGCACGCCTCACGGTTATGGCCGCGTTGCACGGTGTGCAGGGGCTGGCCGGGGAGATGCATGCGCGGACGGCGGGGCATCGGACCAGTTTATGGGGGTTGGGCAGGATGCCGCGCGTGGCAGGGGGTAGTTCGATCGCTGTCATGCGATCCGCCGCGCCGCGCATTCCAAATCAGGCGCCATCCGGAGAGTGTTGCACCACAAGCCTTTCCGGCCTGATAGCGCCAAGACCCGCTTCCACCAGCCCTGTCAGAGCACCGGCCTGATCGTAAACGCGATACAAACCATCGACGGTCACACCGGCTGAGTGCATCGACAGCTTTTGGCCGAGACGCAGGCGCGCGGCGGCGGCGGCATCAACATCAATGCGCGGCAGATGCCCGATTAAGGCATCGAGAGGCAGCAGCAAAGCATCGCGCTGCTCTGGTGGCGTGGCCTCAATCGCAGCCAGTGTGATTGCGCCGTTGAGGCTGAATGGCCCGGTGCATTCGCGCCGCAGTGCGGTGAGATGGGCGCCGCAGCCAAGTGCGGCGCCGATGTCTTCGGCCAGCGTGCGCACGTAGGTGCCTTTGCTGCACGCGACGCGGAATTGGCCAGACGCACCGTCGAAGCTGCTCAGGTCGAGAGCGTGAATCGTGACGCGCCGTGCTGCGCGCTCCAGCGTGATACCCGCGCGTGCGTATTCATACAAGGGCTTGCCATCGCGCTTGAGCGCGGAGTGCATTGGCGGCACTTGTTCAATCTCGCCGCGAAACCGGGCCATCGCCTCACGCAATTGCGCTTCGCTCACGTTCACCGGATGCTCGGCGATTACCGCACCATCGAGATCACCGGTATTGGTAGTCACACCGAGACGCATGGTGGCGAGGTAAGTTTTGCCGGCATCGAGCAGATGCCCGCTGAATTTGGTCGCTTCGCCAAGCGCCACCGGCAGCAGACCAGTGGCGAAGGGATCGAGCGTGCCGGTGTGTCCGGCATTGTCAGCGTTGTAGAGGCGCTTAAGGGCGCCGAGCACGCCGTTGGAGGTGATGCCGGCCGGCTTGTCGATGAACAGCACACCGTTGACGCGGCGGCGCGGGCTGCGCATCAATCCTTGGCGCGCACCGAGTTGGCCTGATCGATCAGCGCCGAGAGCGAGATACCGCGCTCCAGGCTTTCGTCAAACCTGAAACGCAATTGCGGAATCTGGTGAATCTTGATGCGCTTGCCCAGTTCCGAGCGCAGGAACCCCGCCGCCTTGCCGAGGCCAAACAAGCTGTCTGCCACACTCACTTTGCCATCGAGCTGCGTGAAGTAAACATTGGCGTGGGCGTAGTCCGGCGTGACCTCAACAGCAGTGATCGTGATCATGCCGACGCGCGGGTCTTTCAACTCGGTGCGGATGATGTCCGACAGATCGCGCTGGATCTGGTCGTTGACCCGTTCCGAGCGAGCGAAGCCGCGTGTTTGATGGCGCATGGTGACAGGCTGTTGCGATGGTGCGATGGTGCGATGGTGCGATGGTGCGATGATGCGAGGGTGCAAGGGTGCGCTGTTGCGGGGGGGAGGTGATGCCTACTCACTGCGGCGCGCGGCAACCCGGCGGGCGGCCACGCGCGGCAATGGGCGTCAGGCCAGCACGCGCGCGACTTCTGTGACTTCAAAGATTTCCAGTTGGTCGCCCACCAGGATGTCGTTGTGGTTCTTGAGCGAGAGGCCGCACTCAAAACCGGCCTTGACCTCGCGCACGTCATCCTTGAAGCGCTTGAGCGAATCGAGCTCACCGCTCCACACTACGACGTTGTCGCGCAGCAAACGCGCCGACGCCGAACGTTTGACCGTGCCGTCGAGCACGTAGCAGCCGGCGATGTTGCCCGCTTTGGTGATCTTGATGACCTGGCGGATATCAACCATGCCGATGATTTCTTCGCGCTTCTCGGGTGCCAGCATGCCCGACATGGCGGCCTTGATTTCATCGACCGCGTCGTAAATGATGGTGTAGTAGCGCAGATCCACGCCGTTGTTCTCGGCCAGTTTGCGCGAGCCGGCATCGGCGCGCACGTTGAAGCCGATGATGACCGCTTTGGAAGCAATCGCCAGATTGACATCCGACTCGGAAATGCCGCCCACTGCCGCGTGCACCACCTGCACCTTGACTTCCGAGGTGGACAGTTTTTTCATCGACTGCACGATGGCCTCTTGCGAGCCCTGCACGTCGGCCTTGATGATGAGGGCGAGGGTTTGCACACCTTCGGTGTTCTCGAACATGTTCTCGAGCTTGGAGGCCGATTGGCGCGCCAGTTTCACGTCGCGGAACTTGCCCTGACGGAACAAGGCAATCTCGCGTGCCTTGCGCTCGTCGGCAATCGACATCATTTCTTCACCGGCGGCCGGCACATCCGACAGACCCTGCACCTCGACCGGAATCGACGGCCCGGCTTCATTGATGGGCTTGCCTGATTCATCGAGCATGGCGCGCACTTTGCCGTAGACCGCACCGGCCAAAATCATGTCGCCGCGCCTGAGCGTGCCTGATTGCACCAGCAATGTCGCGACCGGGCCTTTGCCCTTGTCGAGGCGCGATTCGATCACCAGGCCTTTGGCGGGCGCATCGCGCATCGCGGTCAGCTCCAGCACTTCAGCTTGCAGCAGCACCGCATCGAGCAGTGCATCGATGCCGGCGCCGGTGCGCGCCGATACCGGCACAAACTGGGCTTCGCCACCGTAGGCTTCGGGAATCACCTGCTCGGCCACCAATTCCTGCGTGACGCGCTCGGGGTTGGCTTCGGGCTTGTCGATCTTGTTGATCGCCACCACGATCGGCACGCCGGCTGCCTTGGCGTGTGCAATCGCTTCCTTGGTCTGCGGCATCACACCGTCGTCCGCCGCCACCACGAGGATGACGATGTCGGTGGCTTTGGCACCGCGTGCACGCATCGCCGTAAAGGCTTCGTGACCAGGAGTGTCGAGGAAGGTAATCATGCCCTTCGAGGTCTCGACGTGATAGGCGCCGATATGCTGGGTGATACCGCCCGCCTCGCCCGCTGCCACTTTGGCACGGCGGATGTAGTCGAGCAAGGACGTTTTGCCGTGGTCGACGTGGCCCATCACTGTCACTACCGGTGCACGCGGCTCGAACGCCACCGCAGCGTGCGGTTCAGCGGTAATCAGGAAGGCTTCCGGATCGTCGAGCTTGGCGGCAATCGCCACGTGGCCCATTTCTTCGACCACAATCATCGCCGTGTCCTGGTCAAGCACCTGATTGATGGTGACCATTTGCCCCATCTTCATCAAACTCTTGATGACTTCAGCTGCCTTGACCGACATCTTGTGAGCCAGTTCGCCCACGGTGATGGTTTCAGGCACATGCACGTCGCGCACCACCGGCTCGGCGGGTGCAGCAAACGCGGGCGTTTCAGTCTGTTGTGCGTGGCGGTTACCACGTTGCTTCGGGCCACCGCGCCAGCCGGACGCGCCACCCGCGTCGCCACGGGTCTTGATAGTGCGCTTCTTGGCGGCATCGTCGCCCTGCCATGCCACCGCGCCGAGCACTGCTGCCGTTTTGGCGGGCTTTTTTGCGGCTTTCTTGTCGGCATCGCCTGGCTTGGCTGCCGGTTTGTGCAGCGTGCCTTCCTTGACTTGTTCGGCGGCACGCTTGGCTTGCGCGGCCTGCGCTTCGCGCGCGGCAATGTCGGCCCGTTCGCGCTCCTGACGTGCGGCAAGATCAGCAACCTGGCGCTCGCGCAGAGCATTGTGACGGCGCGATTCTTCTTCGCGAATACGGCGCTGATTTTCGTCGATGACAGTCAGCGGACGCGATGCGTCAATCACCGCTGGGGCCGGTGCAGCAGCCACAGCAGCGACAGGCACTTCGGCAGAAGCAGCTGCCGGCGTGGACGAACTTGCAGCAACAGGCGCTTCAGCGCTGGCCGCTTGCGCGGCACGCGCCGCTTCGGCATCCGCAGCAGCTTTGGCCGCAGCGTCGGCAGCGGCACGTGCAGCTTCGGCTACAGCATGCGCCGCCGCTTCAGCGGCAGCAGCCTCGGCCGCCGCAGCGGCAGCAACCGCTGCTTCCGCCTGCGGATCACGTTGCACCAGCACGCGCTTCTTGCGCACCTCCACCTGAATCGTGCGCGCCTTGCCGGTAGAGTCAGCCTGGCGGATTTCGCTGGTGGACTTGCGGGTCAGCGTGATCTTTTTCTTTTCGCCCGCCGCAGCGCCATGGCTTTTGCGCAAATAGTCGAGCAGATGCGCCTTGTCCTGTTCGCTTACGGACTCGCCGGCGCCAGCGTTTTCCATTCCTGCGGCGCGCAGTTGGTCGACCAGTGCGGCGACCGGCAGTTTTAGTTCTTCAGCGAGTTTGGCAACAGTGGTGGCCATGAAAATGTCTTTCTTGCGTGAGCGTGAGAGGAAACAATGGAAAACACGGGCCGGCAGCGCGCATCAAGCGCGCCGCTGCACCCGCTTCACACGTCAGGCGCTCTCCTCCGCAAACCAGTGTTCCCGCGCCTTCATGATCAAGGCTTTGGCGGCATCGTCGTGCATCGATTCAATTTCCAGCAGTTCGTCGACGGCCAGTTCGGCCAGACCATCGCGCGTTTTGATCCCGGCCTTGGCCAGCTTGGCCGCCAGCTCGCGGCTCATGCCCTCAAGCTTGATGAGATCGTCGTCAACGCCGTCGAGTGATTCTTCTGACGCAATCGCTGCGGTGAGCAGCGCATTGCGCGCGCGGTTGCGCAGCTCGTTGACGGTGTCCTCGTCGAAGGATTCAATTTCAAGCATCTCGTTGATCGGCACATACGCGACTTCTTCGAGCGTCGAGAAGCCTTCCTCGATCAGGATATTGGCAACCTCTTCATCAACGTCGAGCTTTTCGATGAACATGGCGCGCGTATTGGCGGTCTCGGCTGACTGCTTCTCCTGTGACTGCTCAACCGTCATCAGGTTGATTTCCCAACCGGTGAGTTCGGACGCGAGGCGCACGTTCTGGCCACCACGCCCAATCGCGATGGCAAGGTTTTCTTCGTCGACCACCACGTCCATGCTGTGGCGCTCTTCGTCAACCACAATCGACGACACCTGCGCGGGTGCCAGTGCACCGATCACAAACTGCGCCGGGTCGGCCGACCAGACGATGATGTCAACACGTTCACCAGCGAGCTCATTGGTGACCGCCTGCACGCGCGAGCCGCGCATGCCGACGCACGTGCCGATCGGGTCAATGCGCTTGTCATTGGTGAACACGGCAATCTTGGCGCGCACTCCAGGGTCGCGCGCTGCGGATTTGATTTCGAGCAGGCCTTCTTCGATCTCGGGCACTTCGAGCTCGAACAGCGCCTTGATGAAGTCAGGCGAGGTACGCGACACCACCACGGCCGGGCCGCGCTGCAGACGGTCAATTTTGTGAATGAACGCACGGATGCGGTCACCAACACGGAAGGTCTCGCGCGGGATCATCTGCTCGCGCGGCAACGCCGCTTCGACACGGCCCGACTCGATCAGCACGCGATGATTTTCGACGCGCTTGACGGTGCCATTGATAAGCTTTTCGTTGCGCTCCAGAAAGTCGTTGAGGATCTGGTCGCGCTCGGCGTCACGAATCTTTTGCAAAATGGTTTGCTTGGCGGCCTGTGCGCCAATGCGGCCAAACTCGATGGGTTCGAGTTCTTCTTCAATGAAGTCGCCGATCTGCACGTCGGGGTCATCATCACGGGCGTCGGTGATGCCGATCTGGCTATCCTCATTTTCCAGATCCGGTTCGTACACCACCTGCCAGCGGCGGAATGCTTCGTGCTCGCCGGTTTCGCGGTCGATCTGCACACGCACATCGGCCTCACCCTTGAAACGCTTTTTGGACGCCGACGCAATCGCCTGCTCCAACGCCTGAAACACCACGTCCTTGGTGACGCTCTTTTCGCGTGCCAGTGCATCGGCCAGCAACAAAATTTCCCTGCTCATCTGACTACTCCCAAAAACCTTGACATAAATACGGTCTAGAACTCGATCACTGGCACCAGGCGCGCCTTGTCGATTTGCGCCCAGTCCAGCTCGACCCACGCACCGTCGACCTGCATCGCCGGCTTACCATTTGATTCACCCACTACCGCCTGAAAATTCTTGCGAATGCCGTGTACCCCACCCAACGGCGCACGCAGCTTGAGCACCGCCTCATGCCCCGCAAACCGCGCAAAATCGGCGGTTTTCTTGAGCGGCCGATCCAGCCCCGGTGACGAAATTTCAAGCCGGTCATAATCGATGTTTTCAACCGTGAAAAGATAAGTCAGCTGTCGGCTTACCTTTTCACAGTCTTCAACCGCGATCATTGCGCCCATCTTTTTGCGGCGAGGCGTGGCGTTTCGCAGTGCCGCAGCAGCAGCTTCCGCGGTCAGATCGATAAACACCCGGATCAGCTTGCCGCGATTGGAGCGCTCGATATCGACCAGTTCATAACCGAGGCCGGTTACGGTTGTTTCGATCAAGCCCGCAAAATCCATTTCCGCCGCCACAAACAAAAAATGGGCACACTGCCCATTTACAAATTTCGCTGGCCCGCCGCAACCACTCGCGGCCCGCCAACTGGCGTCAAATCAACTCGAGATGTTTCTCAGGAAGACCCGCCTAAGCCTTTGGATTATAGCTGCTTTTTTGCAGAAATTCCAGTGCAATATGGCATCGGCAAGGCAGGCGCAGCGGGCACCCCCCAACCCTTACGCGCCCGAACCACCGTCACCTGGCTCAGGCATGATTTTGAGCTTCGAGCGGCGGTGAATGATGACCGGCATTTTCTTCGGTGGCGGCAGACGCTCATCCTTCCTGCGCAGCAGGCCGCTTCCGGCGCGGCGGCCATCAAGCGTCATCGACGCAGGGTCGAGTTTGCCGCGCTTGCTGCGTCCGGCCTTTTTCGCCGCCGGGCCGCGACCGCGCCCGGCTTTGCCTTGCGGCA
>JANNCZ010000699.1:0-3279 GCA_031387185.1 Burkholderiales bacterium | reverse complement strand
CAAGCGCAGATTTTTGTGGATGCCCAACAAATGGCCGACACGCTCAAACTGGTCGCGGCTGGTGCCAATCGGGTCGCCCTTGCGGTAGCGCGTCAGTGCAGCGCGGTTGCTGGCAGCAATCCCCAGCAGCGCCGCCTGATCCTCAGTGGGCAATTTCCAGTGATCGAGCAAGGTCATCACCATTTTGGCCAGCGCGCCCCGGTCTTGCGATATGGCGGGCTGACGCTCAAGTACGGCTGTCATTGGTGCGCTCCTGTTCAGCATTTGGTCTGTTGAAATGAATTGTAGGGCGCAGACACTATTAAAACAATAACTGTTTCAATAGTACGATTCAAACTTTTGACGCAAGGCGCACGTAAACTGCATCGCGGCGTTGCCAATCAGACCGCCTGTTCCGCTAGCAGGCGCAGCAGATATTGCCCGTAGCCGTTCTTGAGCAGCGGCTGCGCCAATCGCTCCAATTGCGCGGCATCGATCCAGCGCAGGCGGTAGGCGATCTCTTCGGGGCACGACACCTTCAAGCCTTGGCGCTTTTCGATGGTGGCGATGAACTGGCCGGCTTCGAGCAGGGACTCGTGGGTGCCGGTGTCGAGCCAGGCGTAGCCGCGCCCCATGACCTCCAGATTGAGGCGGCCGGACGCCAGATAGCTGCGCAGTAGATCAGTGATTTCCAGTTCACCGCGCGCGGACGGCTTCAGGCTGCGCGCGTGCGCGGACGCGTCACCGTCACAGAAATACAGTCCGGTGATGGCATAACTGGACTTGGGCTGACGCGGCTTTTCCTCCATCGACAGCACGCGGCCAGCGCGGTCGAATTCGGCTACACCATAGCGCTCAGGGTCCGTGACGTGGTAGGCGAACACGGTCGCGCCGGCGTCGCGTTCTCCGGCACGCACGAGCAGGGTCTGGAGGTTGGTGCCGTAAAAAATGTTGTCGCCCAGCACCAGCACGCAAGGGGCGCCAGCGAGGAAGGATTCGCCAATGATGAAAGCCTGCGCGAGGCCCTCGGGGGCTGGCTGCACCGCGTACGACAGGTTGAGACCCCACTGCCGTCCGTCACCGAGCAATTGCGTGAAGCGTGGCGTGTCCTGCGGCGTCGAGATGATCAGGATGTCGCGGACGCCGGCCAGCATGAGCGTGCTGAGGGGGTAATAGATCATCGGCTTGTCGAACACCGGCAGCAGTTGTTTTGACACTGCCAGGGTGGCCGGGTGCAGCCGGGAGCCGGTGCCACCGGCGAGGATGATGCCCTTGCGGTTCATGGGATGCCCTTGCGGTTCATGGGACGGCCTTGCGGTTCATTGGATGGCACTGCGGTTATTGGATGGCACTGCAGTTCTTCATGGGTGCGGCGGCTTCATGCGTTCAAGCGTACTGCTGCGCCACCCAGGCGCGATAAGCGCCGCTGGTGACGTTGGCGCTCCAGGCCCGGTGAGCGAGATACCACACCACGGTCTTGCGCAGGCCGGACTCGAAGGTTTCCGCCGGCCGCCAGCCCAGTTCGCGCTCGATCTTGCGCGCGTCGATGGCGTAGCGGCGGTCGTGGCCGGGGCGATCCTTGACGAAGCTGATCTGCTCCGCATACGGTTGCCCGCCGGCGCGCGGCTGCAGTTCATCGAGCAGCGCACACACGTTGCGCACCACGTCGATGTTGGCCTTCTCTTGCGCGCCGCCGATGTTGTAGGTCTCGCCAGGCCGCCCGGCATCGAGCACGCGCCGCAGTGCTGCACAGTGATCCTTCACATAGAGCCAGTCACGAATCTGCCGGCCGTCGCCATACACCGGCAAGGGCTGGCCGGCGAGCGCATTGAGAATGCACAGGGGTATCAGCTTCTCGGGAAAATGGTACGGCCCGTAATTGTTCGAGCAGTTGGTGGTGAGCTCCGGCAGCCCGTAAGTGTGGTGCCAGGCACGCACCAGATGGTCTGCTGCCGCCTTGCTCGCCGAGTAGGGGCTGTTGGGCTCGTGACGGCTGGTTTCACTGAATGGCGCATTGGTTGCGCCGAGTGAGCCATACACTTCGTCGGTCGAGATGTGCAAAAAACGGAAGGCATCGCGCAGGGGCGCGGCCAGCGCGGCGCAATGGTTGCGCGCGGCCTCCAGCAACCGGAATGTCCCGTCGATGTTGGTGGCGATGAACGCGGCCGGGCCGGCTATTGAGCGGTCCACGTGCGACTCCGCGGCAAAATGCACAACAGCGCGAAAGCGGTGCTCCCCAAACAGGGCCGCAAGCAGCGCCGCGTCGCAGACATTGCCCTGCACCAGCAGATGGCGCGTGTCTCCCTCCAGCGAAGCCAGATTCTGCCGGTTGCCAGCATAGGTGAGCAAGTCGAGATTGACTACCGGCTCGTCACGCTGCGCGAGCCAGTCCAGCACAAAATTGCTGCCGATAAAGCCGGCGCCGCCAGTAACGAGAATGGTCATGGCGTCAGGTGGTGGCTTGGTCCAACAGAGGTCACCGGCAATGCCATCCGGCTGCAGAATGCGGCCACGAGCGTGGCTGCCCTGGCCGGGCTGCGGGCAGCGGCCACTCCGGTGGCACGAGTGGATCACTGCTGATATTCAGGCCGCTCATACTTTTCCATCAAAATTTTCATGCGGCTGCTCAACTCTGCCATGAAGGTCTTTTTGCCGCCGCCGTCCGGCGCATTGCCCACCACATCGTGCCAGGTCATCGGGGTGCCAATGTAAACATCGACAAAAAACGGCACCGGGATAAAGCTGCCCTTGGGCATCGACTTGCCCAGGCCATGCATGAAGATGGGCACCACCGGCACCTCCGGATACTTCGATGCCAGCACCGCCACCCCGGATTTCAATTCCTGCATGCGTTCGGGTTCGCCCCGCGTGCCCTCGGGGAAGATGATCAATATCTCGCCGCGCTCGAGCGCGTCATAACAGCCTTGCAGCGGATCTTCTTCAGGCGTGGCCGCGCCGCCGGCGCCTGCGCTGGCGTCATCGGCGGGCTTGGGCCGCCGCCGCACGATGGGGATGATGCCGACAAAGTTTTGCGAAAACCAGGCCATCAGGCCAGACTTCAGAAAGTAATCGGCTGCCGCCACCGGGCGCACCTGCGGGATCACGCTCACTGGAAAAATCGTCAGCATTGCTGCCGTGTCGAGGTGGCTGTTGTGATTCGGCGTCACGATCGCCGGGCCTTTCAATGGCAACCGGTTGCGGTGGCGGATGTTCATACCCAGCACCACGAGGCAAATCGGCCACGCGACGCATACGGCGAACGCGCGGCGCAGCCAGGGACGCAGCCAATCGTTTAAGCGC